>PLSN01000305.1 GCA_003165135.1 Bacteroidota bacterium | reverse complement strand
GGTGGCAATATTTATATTTGCATGAAACAAACACCATGTCCCTCATCCGTATCGTAAAAATGACCTTCCACGAAGAGCATATCGAAACCTTCAGACATATATTTGAGGAAAGAAAAGAGCGCATAGCATCATTCCCCGGCTGCTCGAAACTCGAACTACTGCACGGAGATAATATCTTCTTTACTTATTCAGAATGGGATGATGAAGCCTCACTGGAAAAATACAGGAACTCTGAACTTTTCCGCTCCACATGGTCACTGGTCAAACCGCTCTTCAGCGCTAAGACCGAGGCATGGTCAGTGAGAAAGGAATATTGATAAATAGCGATGCCATCCTTTAGAAGGATGGCATCGCTTAAAAGGTGCGTCTTTGCGAGGTTTTTCATCTTAAAAAATAAACGAGATAAAACCGAAGCAATCCCCGCCAGCATAAGTGATGATGTAGGTTCGTAGTTGCCGACCCATAGCCCACCTTCAGACTACGAACAGCATTATTTGATTAGCAAAGCTATGGATGTTAAGGAACCGATTATCTTTCTGTAATGGTTATGCTTTTACATTGACCTTTATTAGAAAGTACTAATACCTCACATTTGTAATTCATCCTAACCATAGCTCCAAAACGGTTCTGCGCATCCAAATACCCCTTGACCAGATAAGTATTTTCTGCTATTTTGGTTACTTGGCTATCATACATTTTCCCAAAAATAGCAGTTGATGGAGATGTTATTTTCTCTTCTACAAATTGTGTGGCATATACATAGGCTTCTGTTTTTTGATTGCTATCTATTGCTTCGGGAGTTCGACTGTAAGAATCACATTTATCAATTGCAAATACTAACAAGACAAGAACAACTATAACGATGAAACACCCCTTATATTCTTTCATATGTCAATTTAAGTGATTAAATATAGTATTTCTGACAATTGCAGCACTTTTATTGCATTATCTCACTACCCCGCTCCCCCGCTCTCGCTCGCCTCCGGCGAGTGTGAGTTGCATTATCAAGCCTCCGGCTTATACAAATCTAAGTCAAATATCCAGCACCTTCAAAGGACTATCCAAACATGCGCTACTATAAATATAATTCGCAGCGTCATTTACCAAACCTGCACGTACAGGATTTTGATGGATATAGTTTATCTTTTGCTTGATCACATCTGCACTGTACAGTAAAGTAGGTTGATTGGTATATTGCCAAAAATGGTATTTATCATACTGTTTATTTTCACGGGCAAAGTATTCAAAAAGCTTGAGTAGCCATTCACGACGGCTCTCCTGATTATTTTCCTTTATTTCATTCAATATCTTTTTTGCTGTAAAGCTTTTGAACCTCCCTAATAATTCCGTAAGGTCTTTATCCGGTTCCCGCGCGGCAACCATGTGAAAATGATTAGACATGATCACATAAGCATATATTTGCAACCCTTCCTTTTCCTGACAATGTTTCAGGTTTGAAATTAGGATGTCCTTATAAATACTTCTGTCAAATACATTGATCCAACCGACTACTGTCAGCGTTACAAAAAATAAACCAGCGGGATGCGTTTTTCTATATTCAGACATATAGTGAAGGTAATAAAAGCGATTTATCATTATAGGCCGGAGGCCTAAGAATGCAACTCACACTCGCCGGAGGCGAGCGAGAGCATTATCGAACTCAAAACAGCGCATTCATACTTCCCGGCGGCACTTTGCCGATATGGCGGTATGCCAGTTCGGTGGCTTCGCGGCCGCGCGGAGTGCGCTTCAGGAAGCCTAGCATGATTAGATAGGGTTCGTAGACTTCCTCCAGTGTGCCACTCTCCTCGCCTACTGCCGTAGCGATGGTATTGATTCCTACCGGGCCGCCCTTGAACTTCTCTATAATTGTCGTGATGATGCGGTTGTCCATGTCGTCAAGGCCGAGTGCGTCGACATTGAGCGCCTCGAGGGCATATTTAGAAATATCGAGTGTGATCGTGCCATCGCCTTTGATCTGTGCGAAGTCACGCACCCTGCGGAGGAGAAGATTGGCGATACGCGGTGTACCCCGGCTGCGGCGTGCTATTTCTATGGCAGCCTGATCGTCTATCACTACCTCAAGTATACCCGCCGAACGGATAATAATATTCGACAGCACCTCAGGGCCGTAATATTCTAAGCGGCATGTGATACCAAAACGTGACCTTAATGGCGCAGTGAGCAGACCCGAGCGCGTGGTAGCACCCACTAGGGTAAAGGGATTCAGCCCTATCTGTATACTGCGGGCATTGGGGCCCGTGTCGATCATGATATCGATCTTATAGTCCTCCATAGCGCTATAGAGGTACTCCTCTATCACCGGCGAGAGACGGTGTATCTCATCTATGAAGAGAACATCATTGGGCTCCAGATTGGTCAGCAGGCCGGCGAGGTCACCGGGTTTCTCCAGCACGGGGCCG
This sequence comes from Bacteroidota bacterium, assembly GCA_003165135.1. Lineage (GTDB taxonomy): Bacteria > Bacteroidota > Bacteroidia > Chitinophagales > LD1 > UBA1941. The sequence goes on along the minus strand of PLSN01000305.1, from coordinate 7,001 downwards.
GATGTGATGCGCATATTGACCCCCATCTCATTGGCTACGATGTGCGAGAGGGTGGTCTTGCCGAGTCCCGGCGGGCCATGCAGAAGGACGTGGTCTAGCGCTTCACCACGGCGTTTGGCAGCTTCGATAAAGACAAAGAGGTTCTCTATGATCTGGGGCTGCCCTTTGAAGTCGTCAATGCTTCTCGGGCGCAGCGCCTTTTCTACCTCTGCATCTTCTGATGAGAAATTTTCTTTGTCCGGATCAAGATTTGGATTCACAATGACGAAAATAGCAAAAGGGGATTCATTAAACCTATGTCATGAAAAAAATATTGGACTTATGAATAAACAGCCTGTTATCACAGAGGTCACAAAGAAGTAAAGAGAAACAGCCAGAGCACACAGAGGCCACAACGCCATTCTCACTCTGTGTCCTCCATGTATTCCTCCATTCCTCCGTGCACTCTGTGATACTTGTATTCACGCAGAGTTTTATAAATTCACCGTATGAAATTGAAGAATACAACGACTTTTCTCTTTGCGGCTGTCATTGGAATGGGACTTAGCATAGGACTGATGAGTTTCAATGGTGACCAGGTACTCTGGTGCAATCGCCCATTCAAGACCACACCTATCCCACTGCTGCAGCGCATATGCTTTGGCTCATGCGCCCATCAGAAAAAGCAGGAATACCTGCTCGCAGATATCGCCAAACTCAAACCGGACCTCATGGTATACCTCGGCGACAACATCTACGCCGACACCAGGAACATGCGCATAATGCGTGAGAAATATGGTATGTTGAGCTGCAAGAAGGAATTCAGGATGCTGCTCGAGGCCACACATGTCATCGCCACATGGGACGACCACGACTACGGCCAGGATGATGCAGGTATGGAGTACCCGATGAAAAAAGAATCAAAGGAAATGTTCCTTGAGTTTTGGAATGAGCCTAAAAACTCTGACCGCTATAAGCATGAGGGCGTCTATACATCATATTATTACGGAGACACAGCTCACCGGGTTCAGATCATTCTGCTTGACCTACGTTATTTCCGCACGGCTATGCTGGGCAAAGAAGACCACTACCNNACGGCTATGCTGGGCAAAGAAGATCATTACCTACCAAACAGCGACCCCAATGCTGCCATGATGGACTCAGCGGAGTGGGCATGGCTGCATCGTGAACTGCTCAAACCTGCCCGCATCCGTATCATCGGCAGCAGCACTGAGTTTGCTACTCAGCAGAACGGATGGGAGACATGGGGAAATTTCCCGCTGCAGCAGCAGAAAATGTTTGACATGATCAAGGAAACAAGGGCTGGGGGAGTACTGTTCATCAGCGGTGATGTGCACTATGCTGAGCTATCCATGCAGAAACAACCGGGCCTCTATCCTATCTATGACATGACATCCAGCGGTATCACACAGGTGGAACTAAAAGCCCGTCCAAACCAATATCGCATAGACAAAACCATCAATACACGTAACTTCGGCATGCTCGACATAGACTGGAGCAAACCAGATCCGACCATACTCATACGCGCCTTCGACTATCAGGCCAAAGAGCGCATCATACATAGCGTCAAGCTGAGTGAATTGCAGTTTTAGAAATATACATGTAGGGACAGGTCGTGACTTGTCCTTGTCGTTATAGGACAGGTCACGACCTGTCCCTACGGTCTTTATTATTTCTGTTTTCTTCGTTGTATCTCAGTCGTCAGCAATCTCAATTCCCTACCCATCTGGCCAGATACAGAGGTATTCTCCTGTGCGCGGCGTATGAGGTAAGGTATCACATCTTTGACCGGGCCGTATGGCAAATACTTGGAGGCATTAAAGCCCAGACGTGCGAGATTGAAAGTGATATTATCGCCCATACCATATAGCTGGGAGAATAAAATATGTGGGTGTTTGCGATCTATTTTCTTAGCGTCTATTTGTTTTACAGCCAGCATATTTGATTCTTCACTCTGCGAAGCGATACAGACAGAGACATGATCGAGATTGTCGAGGCAGAGGTTCATTGCGATATTAAAATCTTTGTCCACAGCATCCTTATCGGCATGTATCGGTGAGTTGTATCCCATCTGCGCGGCACGGTCACGCTCTTTCTCCATATAGGCGCCACGTACAAGTTTTGCACCGAGAATGAACCCTTTAGATTTTGACGCCTTGAGTTGTTTGTGCAGATAGTCCAGCCTGTCCCAGCGGTATAGTTGCAGGGTATTAAATACAACTGCTTTTTTGTGGTTGAATTTCGCCATCATGTCCTCGACCATCTCATCGAGCGGGTCCTGTATCCACGACTCCTCTGCATCCACATATACGGACACATCATTCTTCGCTGCGGACTGACATATCTTATCGAGTCGGTCTTTTACTCTTTCGAGTTCTTCAGTTTCAGCTTTGGTGAGCTTCTTTCCTGCCTGCATTTTTTCAAACAATCCAAACCTGCCGAAGCCTGTGATCTTAATACAGAGGACTTTCACATCCTTATTCTTGCCCGCAAACTCCAATGCTTCAAGATTTTTCTCTATTGTTTTATCAAAGTCTTCCTCACGTTCTTTCAGCTCCACTCCATAGTTAAGCATGGCATAGACATGGCTTTTATGAAGCTTGGCAATGGTCTGTTTACATTCATCAAATGTTTCACCACCGCAAAAATGCTCGTACACAGTAATGCGGAACAAAGGCGATATAGGCAGGTGTATCTTCAGCGCAAAGTCTGCCAGAGAAGTACCCAGGCTGACGAGCTTGTTATTGCCGATGAGGGAAAAGAGCCATTTTGCTTTTTGGAGTTCGGTATCGGTTTTGTGCGCAAAGGCCACTGCTGTATTTTCGAAAATATCTTTGTCAATGGAAGTCATGGGCGCAAAGATTAATCTTTTTCAGGAAAGATTGCTTTCAAAATAAACAGCCTGTATCACAGAGTCCACAGAGAATTAATGGAGAAACAGCCGGAGCACACAGAATGTTAACGCTGTATTTCTCTGTGTGCTCTTTGTATTCCTGTAAATCTTTGTGTCCTCTGTGATAAACTGTATTCATTAAAATTCAGATTAACGGTTAAATTTACGCCAAGCAATCTGCTTGAGCATAAATGGTAACACAAATAATATTTCTCATTATTGGCATCGCTGTCGGACTGGCGATAGGTTTTTTTGCATTCAAGAAGAAAGATGACTCAGGCCAACTGGTCTCTGATGAAAGGATCAGGGCCGCGGAGGCTATAGCTGACAACCTCAGGCGTGAACTCCAAAACTATAAAGATGAAGTGGCACTGGAACGCAGCAAAAGTGGTTCGCTGCAGATGGATATTGCAACTCTTCAGACCAAAAATGACAATCTCATCGAGAAACTGACCGAGCAAAAGACACAACTCGAGGACCTGCAGGCGCGCTTTACCAAAGAGTTTGAAAACCTCGCCAACAGGATACTGGATGACAAGAGCAAGAAATTTACCGAGCAGAATGAGGCACAGCTCAAGAATATCCTCGACCCGCTCAAGGACCGCATAAGGGACTTTGAGAAGCGGGTGAACGAGACCCATAATGAGTCTGCCATAGAGCGCAGCGCGCTGAAAGAACAGCTGCGTATCATGTCTGACATGAATAAGCGCATGAGCGAAGAGGCGCTAAACCTCACCAAAGCCCTAAAAGGCGACAGCAAGAAACAAGGTAACTGGGGTGAACTCATACTGGAGAAAGTACTGGAGAAATCAGGTCTCACTAAAGGCCGCGAATATGACGTACAACAGAGCTTCACCATGGAGGATGGCTCCCGTCTGCAGCCCGATGTCATTATACGCCTGCCAGATAGCAAAAACCTCATCGTGGACTCAAAGGTGAGCCTAGTGGCATATGAGCGCTATATCGCCAGTGATGATGATGATAAGGCTTCACAGGATGCTTTTCTCAAGGAGCATATCCTCTCTATCCGTACACATATCAAGGGACTAAGCGGCAAGAACTATCAGAACCTTTATGGTGTGGGTTCGCCGGACTTTGTGCTGCTTTTTATCCCCATTGAGCCTGCTTTTATTTTATCAATCAGCACTGACAATGATCTCTACAATGATGCCTTTGATAAAAACGTGGTCCTAGTCAGCCCTACTACCCTGCTCGCTACTCTCCGTACGATAGCCAACGTCTGGAAACAGGAATACCAAAGCCAGAACGCTATGGAGATAGCCAAGCAAGGTGCAGATATGTATGATAAGTTTGTGGCATTCACCGAGGACCTGATCAAGGTCGGCAAACTAATGGATGACAGCAAAAAGACATACTCAGAAGCCATGAACAAACTCTACGATGGCAAAGGCAATCTCGTCAGGCGTGCGGAGAACATGAAAAAACTGGGCATCAAGGCCAGTAAGCAACTGCCGCAGGGGCTCGTGGACAGGGCGGAGGAGTGATTAGGTAATATTCTCTTTTCTTTCTAATTTTGGAATAAACTGCACGATATGTTTATCACACCACCTTCCGATACCACCGAGCAACTAACCACAGAGGTCAAGAAACTCTCTCTCGAGCAGCAAAAAGTACTACTGATGCATCTGAGAAGAAAAGAGATCTACTCACGCGCCCGTGCATATGACAAAGCCAATACCCCACCTAAAATGACTAATGAGGAGCTATGTGAAATAGTAAAGGATGTAAGAAAAAAGACGCTTAAATGAGTTTCCACAGGGTAGTCTTAGATACCAATGTTTATATATCGTCAAAGAGGGCTTTTATTGCGGATATCTTTTTTAAATATGGGAAAACAATATACTCCTGCCAAAAGCAAATTGACGAATACCTCAATGTAGTCAAACGAAAAAAAATAGCTGAAAGATATACCACTAAACCTGATGCCGGAATTTTCTATGATGTAACCATTCTGACTGAGATAGAGGAAAGATATGNNCCTGATAGACCTCTGTTATACTGTCAAGGCTGATTACCTGGTCACAATGGACCATGGCCTTCTGGAACTAAAGCACATCGGTAAGATCCAAATCATTGACCTAGCCTATTTCAAAAAGAAAATCCTTCTGCTATAATTATAGAGCTTTGACAATTTTGTATAAGCCGTTATTCACTATCTGCTTTACTCAAAAAAATGCTCTCTATTTTCAAATTAGAGTTAATCCCAAAATTAGAATGGCCTGATTTTCGTTAATAGTAATAAGAAATGCTATTTTCTCACAAATCCTTAAATCCTTTTCTTTTTTGGCTTGTTAAAGAAAATGTATTCTATTTTTGCCGCTCCTAAAACAGTACATGGAAGATCTGAAAGACTATACAAGCTATAAGCCGGGTGATAATAAACCGGCGTCCAACCCATACATGCCCCTGATATTTGCCATGCTGGTAGCATTCGGGCTGATATTGGGCTTTACCCTGGCCAATCTCACGGCAGACAAGAAAGGCCCAATGTCTGGTGGCAAATACAACAAGATCGAGGATGTAATGAGTTTTATCAAACTCAAATACGTCGACACGGTCAATACCGACCAGCTCACGGAGACCACTATCGAGAAGATGCTCACCACGCTCGATCCGCACTCCATGTATATCCCCAAGAAAGACCTCGAACAGACCAATGAGTCCCTGGATGGCAATTTTGAAGGAATAGGGATAGAATTCTATATCGTACAGGATACGATCACCGTGGTCTCTGCTATATCCGGAGGTCCGTCCGAACTGGTAGGCATACATGCAGGCGACCGAATAATCAAAGTCAACGACACCATCGTAGCAGGTATCAAAATCAAGAACGAAGATGTGGTCCACAAGCTACGCGGCATAGGTGGCACCAAGGTAAACGTGAGCATCCTACGTAGCGGCTCACCTGACCTTAAGGTCTTTACCATCACACGCGGCAAGATACCTCTATATAGTATCGATGCAGGCTATATGGTAGACGCAAAGACCGGCTATATCAAGATCAACCGATTTAGCGCGACCACGCACAAGGAGTTTAAGCATAAACTGATAGAGCTGAAAGAAAAAGGCATGAAAAGCCTCATCATAGACCTGCGTCAGAACCCGGGCGGCTACCTCGATGCAGCTACCCAGATCGCTGACGAACTGCTCGACGACAATAAAATGATCGTTTTCACCAAAGGGAAATCAGTTAGCAAGGCAGAATACAAAGCCAATATCCCAGGCGAGTTTGAGAATGGCAAGCTGACCATACTCATAGATCAGGGCTCCGCATCGGCTTCAGAAATACTCTCAGGCGCAGTGCAGGATTGGGACAGAGGTACGATCATCGGACGTACCTCTTTCGGCAAGGGCCTCGTACAGGAGCAGTATGAACTGCCTGACGGTTCTGCGCTCAGGCTCACTGTGGCGCGCTACTACACCCCATCAGGCAGGTGCATTCAGCGTTCGTATGACAAGGGCACTGAGGCATATTATGATGAAGTTTATGCACGTATGTCAAAGGGCGAATTCATGCATGAGGATAGCACCATGATACGCGACACCACTGTGTACCGCACATCCAAAGGCCGCATCGTCTATGGCGGCGGTGGTATCAGGCCGGATGTATTCGTGCCGCTTGATACGACCGAGGACTACGACTATCTGTATAAGGTCAGGATATTCATCCGTGAGTTCGTCTACAGGCAGTATTCAGCGAATCCCGGCATGATGGATAGCTATAGCTCTATGGCTGATTTCAGCACACGGTATATTGTGCCTGCCTCTATGCAGGAAGCATTCAAGCAGATGCTGAAGGAGAACAAATTCGTCGTGGATGAAAAGCGTTATGCCAAGATACAGCCCAAGATCAATCAGGAACTCAAAGCCTATCTCGCTCAGCAGAAATGGCAGACANNGGCTTCTACTATATCCTCAATCAGGATGATAAAGTAGTGGAAAAAGCGCTGGAGGTGATAAGGGCAAAGTAACTATCTACTAGGATTTATAAGATTTTAAGATTAGCAGGATTTGATCCTTATGCAGGTTTATGTGTCCTCGCATGAACCTTTTCTTTACTAAGCGACGACGCTTAGACATGCGGAGT
>PLSN01000268.1 GCA_003165135.1 Bacteroidota bacterium | reverse complement strand
ATCCCGATATGCACCTATGGACAGAACTCTTTCTCAGGGTCATTCCAATCCAATACCAATTTCTTTATTCGTGACTCCTCTATAGGAGCTGCAGGATATCCTCAGTATGACAATCTCAAGGTAGGCAGTGATATCTGGTTTAACCTGAACTACACTAATGAGAACCTGGGCCTGGAAGCAGGTGTGAGATTCGACGCATTTCTGAATTCTATCCTGCGCGATCCTACTGCTCCATACACCGGTGTGGGCATAGGAAATTTTTATATCAAAAAGAAGCTCGGCAACTTCACTATCACCGGTGGATATCTATATGACCAGATCGCTACAGGTATGATATACCGGGCCTATGAGGAGCGCACACTGGGCATAGACAATGCGCTGATAGGCGGCAGGGTCGAATACGATTATGACCAGAAATTACATTTAAAAGTATTCAGCGGGGTGCAAAAAGATGTCTTTTCCATATACAATCCGATCATTTCGGGTTTCAATGGTGAGGCTAACCTAAAAGCCGGCAAGGTGATCTTTCAACCCGGAGTAGGCATTATGAATCGCTCNNTACTAGCCAATATTTCACCCCGCTTCATAATGTGTACGCTTTCGCTCTCTACAATACCCTGACCATAGGGCCTGTGTCATGGTACATAGAGGGCAACTACAAGACCCGCGATGCCATCACCGGTCTGGACAGTGCGGGCAACTCTGTTCTGATGAATAAGACAGGAAATGCCGTTTATTCCACTTTGAATATTTCTAAAAAAGGGCTTGGCGCTATCTTTATATTCAAGCGTGTAGAGAATTTCACGCTACGTACTTCAGCTAATGAAACCGGTATCTACGGAGAACTGAATTTCGAACCACCAGTGGCGAGGGAAAACTCCCTTCGCCTACCTTCGCGCTACTTCGCACCATCACTGGAGCAGCACGAGTTAGCTTTCGGCTCTGAGGTGACCTGGACACCGGTCAAAAAATTGTCCTTCCTCTTTAATGGATCCTATATCAGAGATTTCCTTTTTGAAAAAGAGATACAGCCCGGCCACCCGAACTTTTTTGCAGAAGGTAGTGTAGAGGCCCATTATAGACCTATCAGGACCTTTGATGTGGAATTAGGCTTTCAGTATATCCTGTACAACCGCCCGATATACCAGCAGGATGGGGGCAATATACCTGCGGAATACAATGTCCATGCTTATACTCCGTTCGCAGAGATCACGCATAAACTGCCAAAAAAAATGTCATACCGCATCGAACTCCAATATCAGTATGTGCCGGCCGATTTCGGACAGTGGATGTATGGCCTGTTTGAATTCAATGTGGCGCCTCATTTCTCCTTTGCCGCATCTGATATGTGGAACTTCAAACCCGACCGAAATAATGTGGAAGGAATTTATCAGGTACCACATCATTTCTATTCTGTCTTTGTATCCTACACGCAGGGTGCCAATCGCTTCAGCCTAAACTATGTAAAGCAGGTAGCCGGCATAGTATGTACAGGTGGTGTATGCAGATATGAACCTGCATTCAGTGGTGTCAAATTTTCAATCACTTCAACTTTCTAAGTCATGCCTAAAATAAAAAGAAGCTTTGTATGGCTGGTCATTGTGTGCTTTTTCCTGTTATTCATCGATAGCTGCAAAGAGATAAACCCCGCTGTACTACCTACATATACCAGCGCTCTCAGCGATACTACCTATATCGAGAGCCCCGTACAGGCTCCTTCGCCTAAGTATGTACTCATAGAAGAGGTGACCGGTGTCTCCTGCGTCAACTGCCCGGCAGGTCATGTCATACTCGACAATCTGATCGCAACCTCTAATGTAGTCGGTGTATCATATCATGTCGGGTCCGCGATATTTGATCAGGATGCCCCGATAGTATTGAACCCGCTTCAGGTCATGACCTCAAAAGATGCACAGACCATTGTCACCAACCCTCCTTTCGCATATCCCGGAGCTGGTCCATTGGCTATGATAGATCGTGTTTTTTTTAATAATGGCAACGCCTATTCTCCCGGAAATATTTGGAATACAGATGCAGGCTGGGGCGGTGATGTGGCCTCTGAGGTTACTGCACCAAATAATAATGCCCCTGTCAATATAAATCTGACTGCCGCATATAGTGCCGGCAAGATCAACATCTCTGTTTCCCTACATTATACTGCCAATCAGACTGACAGTGACAAGGTGAGTGTATTTCTCACCGAGGATAGTATCATCACTGCTCAGATACTCGCAGACCAGTCAGTAGATACATTCTATGTACACAATCATATCATGCGTGCATCTGTAAGCGCTCCACTCGGCGATATTATCAGTACACCTACCCTGCCCACTGCCGGAAGGGTCGTCGTGACTACCTATCAGTACCCGACTGCTAATTCTACTTATACCGCATTACCTGCTGTATGGAACATAAGCCATATGCATGTGGTGGCTTTCGTACACCGCTATCAAAACAATACCTATAATGTCCTTCAGGCTGCTATCATCCCTATCTCTCATTAAAGAGGTTATTGCATTTTTGTTAGTTTTGCTACCTTAATAAAAATCAATTTAGCTTGAAAATTTCATATAACTGGTTAAAGACCTATCTCGACTTCAATCTGGTGCCTCAGGACCTCGCTGAGATACTGACCAATACAGGACTGGAAGTAGAGAGTGTGGAGGTATTTGAATCCGTGCCCGGGGGACTGGTTGGCGTCGTAATAGGCGAGATAGTAGAGTGTGCAAAGCATCCCGACGCAGACAAACTCAATGTCACAAAAGTAAATATAGGCACAGGCGAACTGCTCCAAATAGTCTGCGGCGCACCAAACTGCAGAGTAGGTCTGAAATCCCCCATAGCACTGGTCGGCACCACGCTCTATCCATCATCAGGAGAAAAAATGCAGATCAAGAAAGCCAAGATACGCGGAGTGGAATCATTCGGGATGATATGCGCAGATGATGAACTCGGACTCGGCAGCTCTCATGCAGGTATCATGGAACTAGATGCTAATATCAAAGTCGGCACACTAGCTTCGGAATATTTCAAAGTAGAAAAAGATCATGTCATCGAGATCGGCCTGACACCAAACCGTTCGGATGCATTCTCCCACATAGGTGTAGCACGCGACCTTTCTGCTGCGCTGAGTGCAGTATATAAGATTGACTTGCCACTAAAAAAACCAATTAGTGATTTTGCCCCGCCACCCGCCACCAGTCACCAGACAACAGTCTTAGTCGAAGACTCAGCTGTATGTCCCCGCTACAGCGGCATCAATATTTCAAAAGTAAAAGTAGCTGAGTCACCCGACTGGCTAAAGAACAGGCTGAAAGCCATCGGCATCCGCGCTATCAATAATGTAGTTGACATAACCAATTTCGTACTGCATGAATACGGACAGCCGCTGCATGCATTCGACGCTGACAAAATAAAAGGCGGCAAGGTGATCGTAAAAAAACTGCCTGAAGGAACCCTATTCAAAGCGCTCGATGGCACTGACAGAAAACTCTCTGCCGATGACCTGATGATATGCGATGCCGAAGGAGGTATGTGCATCGCAGGTGTGTTTGGTGGACTGGAGAGCGGTGTCACAGACAGCACCACGAATGTATTCCTTGAGTCGGCATACTTTGATGCGATCAGTGTGCGCAAAACCGCTGCGCGTCACAACCTGCGTACCGATGCAGCTATGCACTTCGAGAAAACGACAGACATCAATATCACAGTAGAGGCGCTCAAAAGGGCTGCTTCATTGATCTGTGAAATATGCGGTGGTGAAATATCGTCTGACATCATAGATGTATATCCGAATCCCGTAAAAGGTTTTCCTGTCACTACATCGCTCACGCGAATCAATAAGCTGTCTGGCGCTGAGATCCCGTCGACTACCGTCAAGAACATTCTCTCAAAATTAGAGATAGTCATCACTGAAGATAAAGGAGATACCTTACAACTGTTAGTCCCAACATTCAAAGCGGATGTAAAACGCGAAGCAGATATCCTCGAAGAGATACTCCGCATCTATGGTTACAATACCATCCCGATGCCAAAGACACTTCATTCTTCGCTGTCCTTCTCACCTGGGATCGACAATGTGAAGATGGAAAACATCGCCGCCAATCTATTGACAGGTGCTGGCTTTCATGAGATCATGACCAATTCTGTTTCACAGTCAAAATTCGAACAGGATGAAGAGTTGAAGAAACAACAGATAATGCTGCTCAACTCACAGACCGCAGAGCTCGACAGCCTTCGTACCTCGATGATATATTCCGGACTCGAAGTGATAGCCTATAATCAAAACCGCAAGAACGCTGACCTCCGTCTTTACGAAATTGGCAAGACCTATCATAAAGCTGACAGCGGCTATATTCAGAAACAACACTTGACACTTTTTCTCACTGGTGCAGATGCAGAAGACAACTGGCTGGAGAAAGGCAAAAAATATTCTTTCTATCATCTCAAATCATACGTCGACAATCTCCTTATTCGCTTTGGCATACATCAGCATACGAGTTCAGTAGTGGAGTCATTACCTTTTATTTTTGCAGGCAGGCTGAGTGTGGAGGATAGAGAGCTAGCTACCTTCGGACAGATTGATAAAAGTATCCTCAAAACATTTGACATCAGGCAGGATGTATTCTATGCAGATATCGACTGGGACTACCTGACCGAGCGCTCACAGTTCACACAGATACAGTTTCAGCAGCTGCCTAAGTTCCCGTCTGTACGCAGAGATCTGGCGCTCGTAGTTGATTCAGCTTTGAACTTTGAACAAATAGAAAAGATAGCACGCATGGAGGGCAGAAAACTGCTTCAGGGAGTGTCGCTATTTGATGTCTATAAAGGCGATAAAATAGAGCAGGGCAAAAAGTCTTACGCCGTGAGTTTTACCTTCCTCGATCCTGAGAAAACCCTAACCGATCAGGACATAGATAAGGTCATGTCTAAGCTGATGAAGAAACTGGAGAGTGAGTTGGGGGCTGTGGTGAGGAAATGACTAATCAGCGGCAAATGCAAATAATATGCA
>PLSN01000463.1 GCA_003165135.1 Bacteroidota bacterium | reverse complement strand
TATAAAGGTCGTCAATGGTGAATTTCATTATGAAGACCTTGCCATTCCGGTGAGCTACTATATCAAAAATGTGAACATCGAATGCCCCGGCAAAAGATGGGACAATGATACGATGAACTTCCATGTGGCATTAGCATCCGGCCCTACCAGCGGGACTCTGGATGCTATCCTGAATATGGATGTCCGTACACTGGACTATAGTATGTATGCCAAGGTCAATAAATACCAACTCAATTTTCTGGGGCAATATCTGAGCGATATAGCCAACTATGGCACCTTCACTGCCAATGTGGATGCAGATCTGCAGGCTAAAGGAAATTTCGGCATCAAACTGGCGACGGACGCGACTGGCTGGCTCGCGCTTAATGATTTTCACTATGGCAAAGTGCCCGGTGATGATTATTTATCTTTTGATAAACTATACATCGACCTTGTAGAAGTAAATCCACAGGCCTATAAATACTATATAGATACTATCAGGGTAGATAAGCCATACTTTAAATATGAACTGTATGACCACATGGATAATATCACGGCGCTGTTTGGCAAGGATATGAAAAATATAAAAGGCGCTGTGGCCGACAATACGAAATTTAACCTCGTGGTAGAGATCGGAAAATACGTAAGTGATATTGTCAAAAACTTTATAAAGAGTTACTATAAGATCAACCGTATAGGGATCTATAACGGCAATGTTCGATTCAATGATTTTGCGCTGCGGGAGCAATTTTCTATTGCAGCTGATCCGTTTACGCTTACAGCCGATTCTATAGACAAGCACCACAGGCGGATGAACCTCCATTTCAATACAGGCGTCAACCCATACGGGCAGATCAATGCATCTCTCAGCCTCGACCCCAATAACTATGGTACGTTTGACCTGAACTATAAGATAGAAAAAATACCGATCACTCTTTTTAATCCCTTTTTACTCTCTTATACTTCCTTCCCTCTGGACAGAGGTTCGCTCGATTTTAGCGGATATATGAATGTATTGGATAGCAATATCACAAGCGATAACCACCTACTGATCCTCGACCCCAGAGTAGGCAAACGCATCAGGGCTAAAGACACCAAATGGATACCGATGCCGCTCATTATGTCCATAGTCAGGGAGCGCAGTGGTGCCATAGACTACGAGATACCGATACGCGGCAGCCTCAGGGACCCGAAGTTCAAACTTGCTTACGTGATCTTTGACATTATCGGAAATATATTTACCAAGCCTCCCAGCTCTGCATACCTGTTTCATGTGAAAGAAGTACAAAAGAATGTAGAGAAATTCCTCACACTCAAATGGGAAACAAGAAATTTTACGCTGCATACAGGTCAGGAAAAATTCATAGAGAAAATGGCAAAATTCCTGAGAGAATCTCCCACAGCGTCTATCACAGTGACACCGATGGAGTATACGGATAAGGAAAGGGAATACATCCTTTTTTTTGAGGCCAAAAAGAAATACTGGCTCATGGAGAGACACCAGAAAACTATCACTGAGGATGATTCAGTTTCCATTGATAAGATGTCTAACAAAGACTCCTTGTTCGTCAGGTACCTGGACAGGCTCGTCGGCGACACGCCAATGTTTACCATACAGGAAAAATGCCGCTACTATCTGGGTGAGGGCATAGTCACTGCTAAGTTTAAACAACTGATGGCAGACAGGCGAAATACTTTCATGGATTTTTTTGACGGTGATGTCAGGCAGAGGGTCAAGATCATGCCAAGCGAGACAGTCATTCCTTTTGATGGGTTCTCTTACTACCGGATCAACTACAACGGAGAAATGCCCCCAAAACTACTGGACGCATATGATGAGATCAATCAGATCAATGACGAAAAACCAAGAAGGCAATATCTCAAGGCCCGCAAAGAAAATGGCGGGATCTTGCCGGAGGCAAAGCTACCGGTGAAAAGATAGAATAGCAAGTATATTTTTTTACGGTTAGCATTATTAGAAGCACCAATACGTGAATTTTGCAAGTCTTTTAGACAATTGTGTAACGTGTCAGCTGTTGATTGTCCTCATCTTTGTATCTAGGACGAAGGCTGTAATATTTAGCCTCCAGAAATGAAGTTATATATCAAATACATGGTGTCTATCCGCTGCAAAATGATCGTAAAATCAGAGTTGGCCGAACTCGGCCTCAACTATAGGCAGGTTGATCTTGGCATTGCTGATGTGGTCGAAAATATCAGCCCATTGCAAAGAGAGCAATTGAAGGTGTCTTTATTGAGATCCGGGTTGGAGCTCATGGATGATAATAAATCTGTATTGGTCGAAAGGACAAAGAACGTTATCATCGAAATGATACATTATGCAGATAGCCTTCCTACCACTAAGAAATCAATTTATATCAGCGAGAAGCTCAACTATGATTACACCTATCTCGCAAACCTTTTTTCAGAAGTAACCGGGACCACCATTGAGCAATTTATCATCACGCATAAAATAGAACGGGCTAAGGAACTGATCCTGTATGGTGAACTTAACCTGACTGAAATAGCCTATAAGATGCACTATAGCAGTGTAGCTCATTTATCAGCACAGTTCAAGAAAGTAACAGGCCTGACCCCGACTTATTTCAGAAAACTCAAGAACAAAAGAGATAATACACTGGAAAATCTGTGAATGATGTAACTCTTTTCTGCAATTGTGTAAACCATTAAGCAGTTAAAGGTTCAACTTTGTACACGGCCTTGATCCACATTCTACTTAAGACAAGAATATTAAAATAGAAAATCAACATTATGGATACCACAGAACTCGAAAAGACATCAAGCAAAGATGGCGAGATCCCCAAAGGCTCACCACACATTATAGTAGAGCTGATACAATATGAGCATGACGCCGTGGTCAGCAAATCGATCATGAAAAGGGCCACCGGGTCCATCAATGCCATGTCCTTTGATAGTGGTGAGGGGCTGAACGAAAAAATATCTCCCTTTGACACCTACGCTCAGGTGATAGATGGGGACGCAGTCATCGTGGTAGATGGCAAAGCTTCTAAACTTCAAACCGGAGAAGGGATCATTATACCCGCGCATAAATCCAGCTATATCCAACCTAATGGCAGGTTTAAACTTCTCCTGACAGTCATAAAAAGCGGCTACGAAGACTAAATAATATGAACACGAACAGGCTTTCCAAAACGCTCGCAGCAGCGCTCAATGAGCAGATGACAAAAGAAGCGCACGCTTCTCAGATATATTTGTCGTACGCAGCATGGGCAGATCATCAGGGATGCGGAGGTATAGCCAATTTCCTCTTCAGGCATGCACAGGAAGAGCGCAACCACATGATGAAGGTACTGGAGTATATTCTCAAAAGAGGCGGGGAGGTGCAGGTCACTGCGATACCCGCTCCACCCCCGCATCCTGATAGCATCAAAGATTGTTTTGACAAAGTATTCNNCTCCATCTACAAGCTCGTCAAGATGAGTTTACTGGAGGAAGATTGGGCTACGTGGAACTTTATGCAATGGTTCGTGAAAGAACAGACAGAAGAAGAAACACTCTCGATGAAACTGATAGATGATATAAAAATAGCAGGAGGCGAAAAAATGAATACCAGTGCTTTGTATTCACTCGACAGGGACCTGGGCAATGCATCCGAAGAGGTGAAAGCTGCACAGGACGTGACATCCGACCACCCATAAACAACGGGTCGGATGTGGGAATTCTATAAAATACATTTTTTAAAACGTAATAATTAATACCCATCTTTGTATTAATGGGTGTTGGAACACTTGTTAAATACTTCAGACGAGAACTATAAAAGGGGAAATCCTGATGCTAATGGCAAAGGGTTGNNATGTCATCATTTGCCGGTGGGAAAATAGAGCATCTTTGAGTATTGTTAAATATAAGCATCAGCCAAAGTCAACAATCTCAATCGTAACGAAGCAGAGAGGTAATGAAACTCTATATTAAATACATGGTGTCGATCCGCTGCAAGATGGTAGTCAAATCTGAGCTGGACCGACTCGGTATGCATTATAATACGATCGATCTCGGCGTGGTAGAGACCAATGAAGCGATGAATGACAGCCAGATTGAACTGTTCAGGTCAGCACTGCTCAGATCAGGCCTGGAGCTCATGGATGACCACAAGTNNAAATGTGATTGTCGAGATGGTACACTACGAGGAGGAAATACCTAAAGTGAATTTCTCGATCTTCCTGAGCGAAAAGCTTCATTACGACTATACCTACCTTGCCAATCTTTTCTCAGAGGTCACTGGCATTACCATTGAGCATTTCATCATATCGCATAAGATAGAACGCGCCAAAGAGCTCCTGCTATATGGTGAACTCAATCTCACACAAATATCCTATAAGCTCAACTATAGTAGTGTAGGACACCTCTCTAATCAGTTTAAGAAAGTCACCGGCCTCACTCCCACCTACTTCAAGCATCTCAAGGATAAAAGACTGAAGGCATTGGACAATCTGTGAATGATGCAACTAATTGCCGCGATTGTATAACGAATCACAGCTGATCCTCCTCATCTTTGCATCGCAACAATTCAGTTGCAAACATAAATCAAAACATAATGTCAATCACACCGGGTAGCAACAAGCCGAGCAACACCAAGACAACTACACCTGTCAAAAGCCAAAATGCTCAGAAAGAAAACAGGAACGAGTTTGCCAACAAAGACAAAGGCAGCAAGGATGAACCTAAATCTAATATGAAGTCAGACAAATCTCAGAAAGGGAGATCTTAGTATCAAAGTGGATGATAATAAAAGCATCATGCTTCAGTATGGTGCTTTTATTATTTCAAAAGGAGCAACCCCTTAAATATTTTTAAAATCAAACAAAAAGCACGAAATGAAAAACGAAAAAGAACTCAATGATGATATTCTGAAACTCACAATGAAGATTCAGAATACTCGCCCCGAACTGTCAAAGTTTATCAGCGAGATGCCTATCATAAAAACTGGCCTTGACGGAGAAGAGGTGAAGGCCCAAAACCTGAGGGATTATTATAACTCACTCGAAGCTTTGTTGAATAACTATAATATCACACATGGTGATGCGACGGAGATCGAATCGTAAGACACATGTGTGAATGATGTAACTCTTTCCGGTAATTGT
>PLSN01000144.1 GCA_003165135.1 Bacteroidota bacterium | reverse complement strand
CAGTCACCGGGGATTTTAGAAAGTCTGCCGGAGTCGCGTTGCGTAATTTTTCCCAGGCTATTTCAGTAGGTTGGGGCTGATAGGGGAGTGGGTTCTCTTTTACTGCATCTAGTTTAGCCTGCAGGTCAGCCCAGAATTCTTTCTCCAGTCTTTTGGCCATCTCATCTGTGATGGTAGCTTCTGCCTCTAGCTTTTGTATATAGATGTCGCGCGGATTGGAGTGTGCATCGATGAGTTTGTACATCAACGGCTGTGTGAACTTCGGTTCATCGCTTTCATTATGTCCCCATTTGCGGTAGCAGACCATATCGATGAATACATCCTTGTTGAATTTTTGACGATATTCCGTAGCAAGCTCACAGGCAAATACGACTGCCTCTACATCATCACCATTGACATGCAGCACTGGAGCCTCAATAGTAGCTGCAATAGAGCTGCAATAATCCGATGAGCGACCATCTTCGAAATCAGTAGTAAAACCAATTTGATTGTTAATCACAAAGTGCAAAGTGCCACCTGTATAATAACCATGAAGTTTTGCCATTTGAAGCACTTCATAGATAATACCCTGGCCGGCTACCGCGGCATCGCCGTGAACGAGGATAGGCATTATTTTATCATAATTCGAATTGTATATAGCGTCAGATTTGGCGCGTACGAAGCCTTCTACTACAGGGTTTACAGCCTCGAGGTGAGAGGGATTTGGTATCAACTTCAGATAAACTGATTTATTGCTATCTGTAGGGTATTGGTATGAATAGCCCAGGTGGTATTTCACATCGCCATCACCAAGTGATAGGTCATAAAGCGCTGTGCCCTGAAACTCGTTGAATATTTCTTCATAGGTCTTGCCCATGATATTAGCGAGGATATTGAGCCTACCACGGTGTGCCATACCAATCACAATCTCTTCGAGACCTAGCGTCACTCCAGTATGTATAATAGCATCAAAAGCCGGGATAGTAGATTCTCCACCTTCGAGTGAGAAACGTTTCTGTCCGATATATTTTGTGCCGAGAAACTTCTCAAAAACAACTGCCTGATTGAGTTTGCGGAGGATACGCTCTTTTTTTTCTACTCCGTATTTGAATAGTGAATCGCTTTTTTCGATTTTATCCCGAAAGAAATCCACTTCTTCCTTTACCCTCACATAGCCATATTCGAAACCGATAGTACCACAGTATATTTTGTGGAGGCGGTCCCATATCTCACGCAGTGTGGCATTAGGCAAACCGATCTTAGAGCCTATGCTGAATTTAGTGTCAAGGTCCTTGTCTGTGAGGCCGAAATCTGACAGTTCAAGATTGGGATGACGGTCCAGACGAGGGCGTATTGGATTGGTTGTTGATTTGAAATGCCCTTTTTGGCGGAAAGCATTGATCAGGCTAAAGACCTTAAACTCATCAGCTGAGACGCCGGAGGACTTCCCATTATAATTGAGTGTAGCGAAATCAAAACCTTCAAAGAATTTTTGAAATTCAATGTCTACTGATTCAGGACTTTTCTTGAAATCCCTGTATAGATTTTCAAGATATTCGGGCGTAGCATTGCTGAGATATGAGTATTTATCCATGGTTTTTTACTGCAAATAGCACGCGAACTTACAGCAAAATAGGGAAAACGAAAAGGGAGATTTTGCGATTGATGTCAACGGTGCCTATTTGACTGTCTAATGTAGTATCTATTAGCTTTTCTTATGATATTGCATCGCCCCATTTTCCATTTGCATTGTATTTCAAATGCCCGGCTTCGATGTACAGTGGGGAGATGATATTGTTGTCGTACAAGCCTCCGGTGCCAAGGCCTTGAACCATGTGAGTGTTTTTCGAGGCCGCCCATTGGGCTATGGCATTCAAGCCAATATTGCTCTCCAATGCGGAAGTAGCCCACCAGCCTATACCCAATCCAGCCGCTATTTGTATCCATTCATTGCTGGAGGCGAAACCACCAAGCAGACTTGGTTTGATGATGATATACTGAGGGCGGATGGTCTCAAGGAGCTTCTCTTTCATAATACCTTGATAAGTGCCGATCAGTTCCTCATCAAGGGCTATGGGAATCGTATTCTCAGCACAAAGCTGATGCATGAGCAAGTATTGTTGCGGTTTTACGGGCTGTTCGATAGAGTGAATAGTATATTGTGAAAGGATACTTAAACGTCCGCGGACATTTTGCTCGGTAAAGCCTCCATTGGCATCCAGCCTTATCTCGATCTGAGCGGGGGAGCATTTTTTTCGAATGTTTTCGATCAACCGGCACTCTTCCTTGAAATCAATCGCCCCTACTTTGATCTTGATACAGCGGAAACCATCAGCCAGTTTCTGCTCTATCTGCCGCTGCATGAAATCATCGCTGCCCATCCATATGAGCCCATTGATCGGGATGTTCTGTGTGCCTTTATAAAAGGCTGAGTCCTTTATGATCTCATGCTTGCCGCCGTTTTCCATGTCGAGGAGTGCCGTCTCCAAACCGAATGCCAGCGAAGGATAGTGACCGATGAGATGTTCTGGCAAAGCACCATCAGCGTAATATTTCTCAGCAATTTCATCAATGTCGGTGCATGCCTTTTTTAGTTCATCTTCAAATGAATCAAGCCGGTCAATGCTCAAACCCTCAATATAGCTGCATTCTCCTATTCCTTTGATTCCTTCATTTTCGATAATGATATAGTAGCCATTCTTATTGGGCATAGCACCCCTTGAGGTGAGTACAGGTTTTTTGAATTTAAGCTGATATTGTTGATAGGAGGCCTTCATCAATGCGAATGTAGTGTTTATAAAACCTCTTCCCAACCAATCTCTTCAAACCAGATCTGATACCAATAGCTGTTTTAGAATTAGCTATTGCAGTAAATGGAATTAATCCTATTTTTAGCCATCTGAAATCAAAATCAAGCATGGAAAAGAAGTTGCTGCTGGAGGTGAAGAACCTCGTAACCGAATTTAATACTGAAGAGGGTGTCGTCAGGGCTGTCGATAATATTAGTTTTAACCTGTATAGAGGTGAGACAGTAGGTATAGTCGGCGAATCCGGTTCGGGCAAGT
>PLSN01000237.1 GCA_003165135.1 Bacteroidota bacterium | reverse complement strand
TGTGAGTGTGATTTTCGATCTGGCTGCACATGATGTGGCTATTGCTATTTCACTGATGAAGCAGCTGCCGATATCGGTGTCAGCTTCAGGCTCCTGTTTTCTGCAGGAAGAGGTCGAAGATGTCGCTTTTATACAATTGGAATTTGCTGAAAAGGTGATTGCGAGCATTAGCGTATCCTGGATAGACCCTATCAAACAAAGAGTAGTAAAAGTGGTGGGGGCCAAAAAAATGCTTGTTTTCGACGATGTTTCGGTAGGCGAAAAGTTTCGTATAATTGAGACCGGCAAAAACTATCAAACGAGCCCTGGAGATTACGGAAGTTTTCAGCTATCGGTAAAGGATGGTGAAATTATAATTCCTAATTTACAATATACAGAATCTTTGGTGAATGAATTTGATCATTTCATCGCCTGTATTAAAGGTACTGAGGAGCCGCTCACAGATGCGGCCTATGCTGCCAGAGTGGTAAAAGTCCTGGAGGCAGCCCAAACCTCAATCAGACAAGGTGGAAAGAAAATCATATTATAATGGCGGCTTTTTCGGTTTCGGTCATCATACCAGCATACAATGAAGAAGCGATCATCCAGAACGCCGTAAAATCTGCATTAGACATATTAGCCGCTTCTGGTGCTGACTTCGAAATCATCGTCGTTAATGATGGCAGCCAGGATAGCACGGGGCGAATTTTAGATGATGCATTCGCGGGTGAGCGGCACATAAAAATATTTCAAAAGCAAATCAACCAAGGTTTTGGCAGTGCGATCCGCAGTGGAGTGAAGCTGGCAACAAAGGAATATATTTTTTGTGTACCGGCTGATAGTCCACTCACACCGGATTTATATGATGCATTCAGCGGGTATGCGCCTCTGGCTGACGTTTTGGTGAGCTATCGCAGAGTAAAAGTAGGATATTCATTCAGGAGGCACCTCAATTCGTTTGTATATCACAAGCTGGTATCAATATTATACAATATGAACCTACGTGATTATAACTGGATTCACATGTACCACCGAAAGGTTTTTGATGAAGGAAAAATTGAAATTGAGTATAATGGTATATTTATGCTGGCTGAGATACTGATCAAAGCAAAAAGGGCGGGATTTTCTTTTTATGAGTTTGAAGTCGAGCAAAAGGAACGCCTGACAGGAATAGCGACTGCCTCTAAACTAACTGCAATCCTCAAAACACTCGCAGAAATACTTTCCTTTCGGTATCGTACCTAGTCCAGACTCAATTCAAAAATTAAAAACAGATTTCAGTCTATTGAAAAATCCTCTTGGGGTACCTGATTCAAACTGATCCAGCTTACCCGGGGTAATAAGTGGAAAATCATATGGTAGCTCGCTTATTTTTTTTAGTTTACGAGGTCCTTGGAAGATGTTTTCATAGAGGAAAAACTCCTTGTTTGATTCATATACCTCGATGGTAGTTTCATCCTTTTTGTGATAATAGAACATACTTGCCTCGTCGGGTATGATACCAAAGACGGCAGCCAGTCGGATTTCATCAGTTTTATTTTCGCCGGAGGCATGTATCAGCCTGTGGTCGTATACCAGAGCTTCTCCGGCTTTCATATATAGTCTTGTCATTTTCTGCCACAGTTCAGCCTCCACTTCGTTATATGCGGAACGAATATTAACAGAGCGATAAGACTTTATCCATGAATGGCTTTTGGGCATCACGCAGATAGCTCCATTAGTTGCTTTCAGGTCCACGAGGGGCACCCAGATATTGAATGATCTGTAATGGTCTTCATCGACAATATTCCAGTCCTGGTGTGGGCTCAGAGTTCCGGTATGCCCTTTTCCTTTGGCTATAAAAGAGCCCCCAAGCGCATTAGCATTGACAAGGGTTTCTCTGATAGCTCTTTGGAAAACACCCCTTATCGTATTATTCATCTGCATTCTCGTATCGATATCAGGCAGGTCAGCCGTAGCACTCATCCCCTCCAGCTTCTTAGAATTGAATTGATAATAGAAAGTCTTAAGATCGGATACCTCTCCTGTAGACAAAAATGGAATAACTATATATCCTATTTCGAGCAGTTGTTTATCTAAAAGAGGATCTAGAAGGATGGATTTCATACTGCTTTTGTTTAAGTTATAAACTTAATAAAACTATAGCTAGTTGACTCTTTTTTTATTAAAACGCCTAGTCACTTTATAGAGTGATACTATCTCACGAATGGCTTTTTGTAGAGTATGCCATTTGCCTCCTTTCGCTTCCCCACTCATACGCTGATGATAAACCGATGGAAGCTCTATAGGCACGGTTCCTGACTTTATCAGTTTGCAGCAGATCTCACTCTCTACGATAGAACTGGTTAGCTCCGGCTCTGCGAAATCGAGTTGATCTTTACGATAAACCTTTATCCAATTTACATCCCGCAGATCCATGCCCAGGATATATTTATTAAACCACTTATTAGCGAATGTCAGTGTCTTGCGGTATGCTCCGTAGTCGGTACTAAGGCGGTAAAAAGAATAAAACCTTTCAAATTTAAAAGGCTTAATGGCCAGCAGCTCAGTGATATCAAACTGTCCATCACCAGGTACTGCGCAGACATATTCTTTTGTCGCATTTTGATAGCCTGTACAGAGTGCTGCACCGATACCCTGGTTTTGGGTATGGCGTATGTATCGGATCGACTCATGATGCTCCAATAGGGACTGAGACCCGTCTGTGCTTCCATCATCTACCAGTATTATCTCATAATTGTCAGACAATTTAGTCATCGTTTCAATGCAAGAGGCGATAACGCACTCCACACTCTCACGTTCATTATAGCAGAAGATGACAATGGATATATTCAAGCTATAGTGATTATTATGCCATTTGATTTCAAAGATTGTTCAGCTTTCTCGAGAATCCTTACTACATCCAGTGCATTGATACCATCGGACAGCGGCTTTCGGCCTGTTAAAATGCAATCATNNCATAAAATTCAGCGATTACATTACTCAGTGGCTCTGTAATCTCATATTTAGGAATAGTGATATCGCCGAGGCGATAGTCGATGAGTTTGGATTTATTTTCATCGGCAGTTTGCTTGCTCATGTAGTCGTATATTATAAGTTTATTAGTAGACTCGATATCATCGTATATAATCATTTTTTTCTCGCCGCCGATTATCATCTTTCTGATCTTGACCGGAGATGCCCAGGAGCCATTGATCTGGATGAGCAATCCGGATTCATATTCCAGAAAAAGGTAAGCCAGATCCTCCACTTTATTATTCAAATTCAGTTTTCCAATAGCCCGGGCAGATTTAGGCTTTTCGTCTATCAGATAATTGATGATGGATATGTCATGACAAGCCAGATCCCATAACACATTGATGTCATCCTGGTAGATACCAAGATTAATACGCGTCGCATCAATATAATTTATACGTCCCAGAAATTCTTCAGAAATATATTTCTTCAATTGATGGATGACCGGATTGTATAGATAGATATGATCTACCATCAGTATTAAATTATTTGCTGCCGCTGTCGATATTAATTCTTCGACCTCTTTGACCGAAGTCGAAAGCGGTTTCTCGGCCAGTACGTGCTTCCCATTGATTAGTGCCTCATTGGCTAAGATATAGTGGGAGGATGTAGGAGTAGCGATGACTACTGCATCTATTTCCGGATTCTGAAATATATCAGCAGGATCTGATGTGGTTTCCAGATTTATGAAAATGGATTGAACAGTCTTTAACCTTTCACTATTAGTGTCGCAAACGACAATCTTGCCGGACAGGGCTTGCTGGACAATATTGCGTAGCGGATTAGTACCCCAGTATCCATAGCCTATCAGCCCAATATTTAATTTACTTTTCATTATCGCCGGTTAATAGACTATTGCAATATTTTATCAAAATACTGAAATGATCGCAAAATAGAAGAGTTTATTTAAAAATTAGCACTTTCCCTTGAAATCATAAAAAGTATCATAGGGGACCAAAATGAGAAAGAGACTTATTTGATATTCTCGGTACACTTTTGGCAATTCTTTTTGTTTATGAATTTTTTTTATAATTTACTTTTGAGAAAACCACTTTGAAGTGAAGCGTTAGCTATATAATGATAAATTTGTACAATCGTAATTCAAACAATGATTTATAAGGAGCAATTTGAATGGCCTGATGATGAAGAGATCGTTTATCTGCGACCTCCGAAGGAAGAATATCATGGAAAGTTAAAACCATTTTATTCACCGGATTTATTTCCAGAGTTGGCGATTCTCAAGGAAAATTGGAAAGGAATAAGAGATGAGATTTTGAATTTTGAAAAAAGTAATGGCGTTTTGGCCGGTATGAACTCTCTTTCTCCTGCAGCTACAGAAGGTGGAAACTGGAGTTTGATATACCTAATGAGTTTTCTAAGAAAATTTCATGACAATAGGGCGAAATTTCCATTTATCACTAGTATAACAGATCAGATTACTAATTGCGTGTTTGTCGGAATCAGTATCCTACCACCACACACTGAGATCAAACCACATTATGGTGATACCAATGCAATTGTCCGCACCCATTTAGGCCTAATCATACCTGACCCATATCCTGTGATTGGGATTAAGGTAGGAGAAGTGGAGCGTGGATGGGAAGAGGGAGAGTTGCTCTGCTTTATTAATGTCACAGAGCACAGTGTCTGG
>PLSN01000108.1 GCA_003165135.1 Bacteroidota bacterium | reverse complement strand
TCTTTGGTCCAGATATTTGGCGATACGATAAACTGCGCCTGATTATATTGTGTATAGGACGTTTCAAAAGAAATGCTCGACTGGTTGAGATTATGTTTGTCCTTGACAAAAAAAGCCACATTGCCTGAGATGACACCCACAAAACCCGTAGACTGAGTATAGCCTGGCGCTCCAAGAATACCGAAATGCAATTTTTGTTGTTTCGTGACAGTATCTGATGTAGCCATCAGTTTCTTATTCAGCACCAGCTTTACGATATCGATCATGTCCAGTTCTTTAAAGGCCTTGGCCCGCTGGATAAATGTCTGATGGGTAGAATCCTTTTTCAGGTGGGTGGAGTCCCTTTTTATTTGCTCAAGAAGGTCAACTGATGGAGCCGCCACAGCCGAACGGACGAACAGTATGGTAAAAAACACTAAAAGAAGAAATGAACTGCGAAAAGCCCTTTGAGACAAAATTCTAGTTTTATAACTGCGTGCAAATATCTAAAAATCCCATCTTATAAGCTGATTTAATGGGTATAACAAGATAATAAAGAACAAGTTTTGATATATCATGAGAAATTCCCACTTGTCTCTCATTACTTATCCAATTAAGTAAACCATTGGATTTTATTGGGTTTGCAATACAGATAAAATTTATAGTTTTGGCAATCATTTTATTAAAAACAATCAAAAATGGCTTATCTATTCACATCTGAATCAGTGTCTGAAGGGCACCCGGACAAAGTAGCGGACCAGATCTCTGACGCGCTTATTGATAACTTTCTCGCTTGGGATCCATCTTCTAAGGTAGCCTGTGAAACACTGGTCACAACAGGTCAGGTA
This sequence comes from Bacteroidota bacterium, assembly GCA_003165135.1. Lineage (GTDB taxonomy): Bacteria > Bacteroidota > Bacteroidia > Chitinophagales > LD1 > UBA1941. Next base: position 3,806 of record PLSN01000108.1, on the reverse strand, counting down.
GTACTGGCAGGTGAAGTTAAGTCTAAAGCATATCTCGACGTGCAGACCATCACACGTGAAGTGATCGCGAAGATCGGATACACCAAAGCAGATTATATGTTCGAATCTCAATCATGCGGTATCCTCTCAGCCATACATGAGCAGTCTGCTGATATCAATCAGGGAGTAGAGCGCCAGAAAAAAGAAGACCAGGGTGCAGGCGATCAGGGAATGANNACTGATGACTATATGCCGCTCGCACTCGACCTTGCTCACAAAGTACTGATCGAGCTCGCAGCCCTTCGCCGTGAGAACAAACAGATCAAATATCTCCGCCCTGATGCCAAGTCTCAGGTCACCCTCGAGTATGATGACAATAACAAACCGGTACGTATCGATGCTATCGTGGTCTCTACACAGCATGATGATTTCGATAAGAATGACAAAAAGATGCTTGATCAGATCAAGAAAGACATCGTGACCATTCTGATACCACGTGTCAAAGCCAAATACAAAAAGTACGCACACCTCTTTAACGACAAGATCAAATATCACATCAACCCTACCGGCAAATTCGTAATAGGCGGACCTCACGGCGACACCGGCCTGACTGGACGCAAGATCATCGTCGACACATATGGCGGCAAAGGCGCTCACGGTGGTGGCGCATTCTCCGGCAAGGACCCGTCTAAAGTGGACCGCTCCGCTGCATACGCTACCCGCCATATAGCTAAGAACCTCGTAGCTGCAGGTGTAGCTGATGAGGTGCTGGTACAGGTGTCATATGCTATCGGTGTAGCCCAACCAATGGGTATTTTCGTCAATACCTTCGGTACAGCCAAAGTGAAACTGACCGATGGCCAGATCGCTAAAATAGTAGAGCAGGTTTTTGATATGCGTCCTTACTTTATCGAGCAGAGGCTGAAGCTCCGCAATCCGATATACAGCGAAACTGCTGCATACGGACACATGGGCAGAAAGAATGAGGTCGTCACAAAGACCTTCGCCGGACCAAACGGTAAGACCAAAACGGTAAAGGTGGAGCTCTTCACATGGGAAAAACTCGACTATGTATCTAAAGTGAAAGCTGCATTTAAGATCAAATAAGAAATAGATATGAGTATTGAGATTGAGATATGAGACTTCGCAATAACAAAATACTAAGCCATCTGAGATTCAGGTGGCTTTTTTTATTTGCTTAAACTGTCCGTCATTCCGAACACCTTTCCTTACTTAAAAATTTTAAATATTAAGGTGGAGGAATCCCGATCGCATGAATGACAATCCTATGTGCTGACGGGGATTCTTCCGCTTTATCATATTTATTTTTAGAATGAAAAGCGTTCAGAATGACGCTATATCTGTCTGGTAATTAGCCTTCTCCCCGATTCCCGCATCTTCGGATTTCAGGATTAACAGTCCCTAAATCCACAATTTATCCTCAAAATGAAAACAGCTATTTGATTTGTAGAAAAAAAGTACTTGTTTCGCCCGAAATTTAGGAGAAACAATACCCAACTATGTTCTGGACATTAGAATTAGCATCATATCTCGAAGACGCTCCCTGGCCAGCTACCAAGGACGATCTGATCGACTACGCCATCCGCTCGGGCGCACCTGTAGAGGTTATTGAAAACCTTCAGGAACTGGACGACGATGAAGAACTGTACGAGGGTATCGAGGACATCTGGCCGGATTACCCCACCAAAGAGGATTTCTTCTTTAATGAAGAAGAATACTAAAAACTACTAATTAAAATGCCCCTACTAAGGGGCGTTTTGATTATAGAGAGGTTCATTCAATCAACTGAAAAAACTTTTGTACTTTTATTTTATGGAATTAATCATTGAAAATATCAAATCTGCCACCGACAAAAAGCTCATTATAGAACTTGCTGAGCGTTTGGGCCTGAAAGTTCATTCCTATAACTCAAAGAAGGAGGATGCTGCATTGGCTAAAGCTATGAAGAAGGCAGAAAAAGGCAAAATGTTTTCAAAAAAAGAGGCGCTGAAAATTCTCGGGAATGATTGAGGTGGTTTATGCTGATGAGTTTCTTAAAGATTTAAAGAAACTGAAAGGCACTCCATACTATAATGCTATTAAAGCACTTTGTTTTGACAATATCCCGGCACTTAAATCCACTTCAGATATTGCCTCGTTGAAAAAGCTAAAAGGTTATGATGATTACTACCGAATCAGAAAAGGTGATTTCAGGATCGGTATAAAACTAAATGGCACTGTCATTACATTTCTCCGCTGCCTTTCCCGAAAAGATATTTATAAATATTTTCCGAAATAATTTGCTGTTTCATTAAGGGTTCTTTATTATAAACTGCTCTATATGCGCTGCTATCTCTTCCCCTTTGTCTTCCTGCAGAAAATGCCCTGCTCCAATGATCTTTATCATCGGGTTTTTGGAAGCTGATGGTATCAGTTTGTTGAAGAATTTATCCAGATGTCCCGTGATAGGGTCACCATCAGAAAATATGATCTGCACTGGTTTATTCCATTCTCCGAGCACCTTCCTTGCTTTTTGCATATAGGGCGTGGCTTCATCGCTTGGCCTGGTCGGCACCAGATGAGGGAATTTGCGTGCAGCTGCTTTGTATGTATTGTCGGGAAATGGGGCGCTGTATGCATCTTTGACCTCAGGTGGCAGTTTTGTTTTGCAGCCCATCTGGATGGTCACTCCTACAGGTTTTTTCATCAGTCCGGCTGACGCCCTGCGCCACATAAAGAAAGCAAAGCCCTTGATCAGTTCTGACAGGCTCCGGATCCCCTGTCCCGACGGCAGGCCAGTATTCATAATGACCAAACGTTTGAACCTGTCAGGGAAACTGGCGGCAAACGGCAAACCGATCAGCCCGCCCCAGTCCTGCACGACGAGTGTGATATCCCTCAGGTCCAGCTTCTCTACAAATGCCCGCAAGGCATCGAAATGAAACTGGTAGGTGCAGTCGTCTTCGCTCACAGGTTTGTCTGATTTGCCGAATCCGAAAAAGTCGAATGCGATCACGCGATAGTTTTTTGATAGTACCGGAAAGAATTTTCTATATAAATAGCTCCAGCTTGGTTCGCCGTGCAAACATAGTATTATCTCACCCTGCCCCTCTTCAATGTAATGCAGGCGCCCGCCATTGATCTCCATATAATGTGGGACAAAAGAGTACCCGGGCAAACTATCAAATACTGTATCGGGAGTACGTATAAAACTTACCATAGCGTTTGATTTTGTTCATCAAGGTAAGAGAAAAAATAGAATCCGGGGGCTTTGCTTCTCATCACAACATATACTTTCATTCAAAATTTTTCTTTGTTTCCAAAATTTGCTATATTTGTATCAAATAACAAATAATGCAAATTTTGCATTATACATATAAATTCAAAAATATAATAAGAAAGGAGATATACAATTTATTCTTTTACAAAACATTAGTGTTTTTGACATAGTGGCAGCAGTACTATTAAATATGGATTTTTGAGATGTATAAGTGAAAAAAGTGATGGTGAAAATGGGCAGGAATTCTGACGGGGATTCCTCAATTCTATCATATTAATTTTTTAAGATGCAGAATTTTCGGAATGATGCGTGTGTGAGGATAAAATGACAATGAGCTTTACTGCCTCTTATTGAGCTCGTCCCTGATGCGGGCGGCGCGCTCATAGTCTTCGTGCTCGAGGGCATGAGTGAGGGCATCATTGAGCTCCTCGTCGCTCATGATGGAGTAGTTGGAGCTGGCACTACCGGGAGGATTGGGTACGGCTGCAGTCAGTTCTTCGATCTTTTTCTCCAGGTCGCTCTCTGATGCCGGTATGCCCTCTGTAGT
>PLSN01000173.1 GCA_003165135.1 Bacteroidota bacterium | reverse complement strand
ATTTCAGTCAAAGAGGCAGTTTCTATACTAAAAGAAGCCAAAAAACACAATAAAAAACCTATTACGCGTTTATAAGTGACAAAAAATAAAAATCACATGGTACAACTATCTACATTTGATCAATTATTACTCATGGCTTACGGAGAATTAAACCCCACAGATGCCCGCACACTACAGGAGCAGCTCAAAGCGGACAATGATCTGGCCAGAGAGTGGCACCAAATCCTCCGCCTCACAGGCCAACTGGACAAAGCCATGATCGCACCCAGTGATACTTCTCTTAAAATAGTATTGGAGCATAGCTTCAAGACGGAGCACCTTCAGGAGATATAAGCTAAATGCTGCTATTGTATAAGCACTCAGCACAGAGTGCTTATATTTGTGTATTGCTACATCTAAAAAGTAGTTAAATATCATAATTAAATGTTGTAACATCTAATTTCATCGTATCTTTGTATCCTAAAAAATTAAGATATGGAAAAGACAATATTGCATAAAGCTAGTACACGCGGCCAGGCCAATCACGGCTGGCTCAACGCCAAACATTCTTTCAGTTTTGCCAATTACTATGATCCAGCACGGGTGCATTTCGGTGCACTCAGGGTGCTCAATGATGATACTATAGCTCCGGGAATGGGTTTCGGCCGGCATCCCCATGACAATATGGAGATCATCACTATACCTCTCGAAGGTGCTATCGAGCATCAGGACAGCATGGGCCACAAAGAAGTGATCCAAAGCGGAGATATTCAGGTCATGAGCGCGGGCACAGGTATCACTCACAGTGAATACAACGCCAACAAGGACAAGGCCCTCAAGCTGCTCCAGATATGGGTGATACCAAATAAGCAAAACGCTGAACCTCGCTATGGCCAGACCACTCTGAATAAAGCCGATAGAATAAACAAGCTGCAGGAGATAGTATCTCCCGGCCCTACCGATAGCGGTATGTGGATCAATCAGGATGCATGGTTTCATCTGGGGTCTTTGCAAAAAGGTTTTCAGATCGACTATCAGATCAAAAAATCCGGGAACGGAGTTTATGCTTTTGTCATCGAGGGTGATGTCACGATCAATGGCATATCTTTGAATAAACGTGACGCACTCGGCATCTCTGATACTGACAAACTCTCAATCATGGCCGACTCCGATGCGGAATTGCTACTGATAGAAGTGCCTATGCTGAAGTAAATGCAAGTCGATCTGAGTATCGGGCAATCAGTAAATCAGTTTGTTATATCAGCCCCCAAACTATTTTTCAAGAATGGTTTGGGGGCTTTTTGTATTTTGCCAGCTCAAATTTATATAACCATTAAAAACAATTGATATGGGATTTGTACAGGAATTTAAAGAGTTTGCCATCAAGGGCAACGTGATGGACCTCGCAATAGGTGTAGTAATAGGTGCGGCATTCGGCAAAATAGTAACAGCATTGGTGGCAGATATTGTCATGCCGCCAGTCAGCGTAATACTATCCAAAGGCGGTGGTGACTGGCGCACATTGACCTGGCATACGATAAAAATTGGTGACTTTGCTGGTACGATACTTGATTTCCTTATTATAGCTACTGCTATTTTTCTGGTCGTCAAAGGAATCAATGCTTTGAAAAAACAGGAAGCAGCAGCGCCTGCCCCTGTAGAACCTAGTTCTACAGATAAACTGCTCATGGAGATCCGTGACTCATTGAAAAAATAATACATCTCTTTCCCTCTCCTTCGGAGAGGGTCAGGGTGAGGTAAATAATTTTTATCGCTTTTTTGTATCTGAAAGCCTTTTCGTTTATTCGGAGGGGCTTTCTTTTATGCTTCTGACGGCATCAGCCATCGAGTCAAAGATGTTCGCCTTCCCCATTTTCTCAAGTACGCCCATCTTATCCATATTCCCAAGAACGGCTGCCTGAGTTTCGACCAATACCAATCTTATTTTCCTAACGCCACATTCTTTGTGTACTTCCTTAATGGCATGGACACCTGATGCATCTATAAATGGTACATGGCCCATCCGCACGATGAGAACTCTCGGTGGTGTCACGATCACTTTCAACGCATCTTTAAATTTATACGCCGCACCAAAAAAGAATGGTCCTTCGATCTCAAAGACCTCTACACCTTTCGGCAGTGATTTCATTTCACTGGCCCTCTGGTCGTAATTCTTCCCGATCTCTTTATCATTCATTTCTTTTGGCATAATATCCACATGGCTCAGCTCCATCATGTTTCGCATAAAGAGAAATGAGGACAGCACGATCCCTATTTCTATAGCCACCGTCAGATCGACCAAGACTGTCAGGCCAAATGTGATCAGGAGTATCGCTATGTCGCTTTTCGGTCCGCGCAGCAGGCCGAGAAAAGTCTCATACTCGCTCATATTATACGCCACTACCACGAGTATCCCCGCCAGACATGCCATGGGTATCAACGCAGCATACTTGCCTACGAATAGCATAATGATCAGCAAAGTGATCGCATGTATCATTCCCGCTATCGGGGTCCTGCCGCCATTCTTCACATTAGTCGCTGTGCGGGCTATCGCACCTGTCGCAGGTATACCCCCAAAGATAGACGATGCCATGTTTGCGACACCCTGAGCGACCAGTTCCACATTAGATTTGTGATTGCCGCCTATCATACCGTCAGCCACCACAGCCGAAAGCAGCGACTCTATCCCTCCGAGCAGAGCTATGGTAAATGCCGGCTTGATCAGGTGCCTGATAGTAGCGAGGTCGAGCATCGGTATATGCGGCATGGGCAGCATAGATGGTATAGCACCGAACTTGCTCGCGATGGTCTCTACAGGTAGATGAAAGACTGAGACTGCCACTGTACAAAGCACGATAGCAACCAGCGATCCTGGTACACGATGGGTTATCTTTCCGAAAAACGTGGTGATGACGACAGTACCCACTGCTATCACTATAGCATAAACATTCACACTGCTCATATGCCCTGCATAGGCGACCCATTTATCTATGAAATCTGCAGGCACAGCCCCCATCTGCAGGCCCATGAAGTCTTTGATCTGAGAGGAAAAGATGATCAGCGCGATACCGCTCGTGAACCCTACTATCAATGGATGCGGTATGAACTTGATGACAGAGCCCAATCTGGCAAAGCCCATCAGCATCAGCATCACTCCTGCTATAAAAGTAGCGATGGTCAGGCCCTCGATACCATACTGCTGCACAATACCATATACTATGACGATAAAGGCCCCGGTAGGCCCTCCTATCTGTACCCTGCTACCGCCCAATGCTGAAATGATAAAGCCAGCAACAATGGCTGTGAAAAGTCCCTTCTCCGGTGAGACACCTGATGCGATGGCAAAGGCAATGGCCAGCGGTAGTGCCACGATCCCAACGATGACTCCGGCCGTCAGGTCTTTGAAAAACTGCTCCCTGGTATAACCTTTCAGAGTAGTCAGTAGTTTCGGCTTGAACATTTCAAAGTTGTACATCTGTCAAAGTTACAACCCTATGATGTCCTTGCCAATTCTATTATGCACAAATGTTTGTGCCCTGCCTCGTTGTTGTTCAATGCGACAACAAAGGGTACTTCAAGTATTATTGACCACTACTAACCTTTATGAATTTCGCATTGGTCTCTTCACCATCAGCAGTGAACTTCACCATATACATCCCGGCTGCCAGTCCGCTGGTATTAAATGTGATCCTGTCAGCAGAGAAAGACTCCGCCACCGGAATGACATTGCCCGCCACATCGTACACAGTAGCTGTCACGCCGGCAGATAGGAATGATGCTGATTCGGCGATTATCATGTCACTTGCAGGGTTTGGATAGAACTTGATGATTGACTGTGATACTATCCTGCTGATACCGTTAGGCTGATAAGCATATTTAGCTAAGAAGGTACTATTATTATGTGTGGTGCTGTTATTGATCAGTGTAGTAGCGCCGATGATGATGTCATCAGATTGAAATGCGCCCACTACATACACATTTTGAGATGGATCTGTACACAGGCCATTAGCATAGTCATAGGACAATCCACCTGCTTCGACAGCAGACACAGGGTTACCATTATGATCAAACA
>PLSN01000479.1 GCA_003165135.1 Bacteroidota bacterium | reverse complement strand
CCGAAATGTACACAGTAGATACCCTGATAAACAACTTTCTCTATATGGCCCTCAGCCAATCGCCCAATGCCACATGTACAGGAACACCATATACAGGATTGAACAATGTCACCGCGGGTAGTCGTATCAGCATATTCCCCAATCCTGCATCTGGTGTACTAAACATCCAGTCAGACGAATACATCACCAGCATAGCTATGACAGATGAGACTGGACGTATAGTAGCGCAGACCAATAATCTGAATACGCTTAGCTATCAGCTCAGCACATCCGGACTGAGCGCAGGTATATATATAGTTCGTATCAATGACAGCGAAGGACTGGTTCCCACGATAAAAAAGATCATAATAGAATAACCACAACCCAAAGCAATTTAGATCAAGGCCTTGTAGTGATACTACAGGGCCTTTGATTTTAAGAATAGGGACGGGGGCGTAGTTTCCGTCCCCTTTCCTTCGTCATCTCGCCCAAATAACTAAAGAACNNATATTATTACTTAACTTGGTATCTCAAACAAACCTCTAAACTATGTGGTGGGTATTTGCACTCCTGTCGGCTTTTTTTGCAGCTCTTACAGCTATCTTTGCCAAGATCGGTATACAGGGCGTAGATACAGACCTCGCCACTGCTATACGCACCGTGGTGATACTGATATTAGCGTGGGGCATAGCATACTTCAGAGGTGGTATTACTTCCATCCATACACTCACACGGCAGAACCTGATTTTTCTGGTCTTATCCGGTCTGGCCACCGGGATGTCATGGATATTTTATTTCAAAGCATTACAACTAGGCAAGGTGTCTCAGGTAGCACCTGTAGATAAGCTCAGCGTGGCGATAGCGATCATTCTGTCTGTTGTGTTTCTCGGTGAGGTACTCACACTCAAGGCCGCCATCGGCGCTGCATGTATCATAGCAGGGACGTTAATCCTCATTCTTTAAAAGGGATTTTTACTTTATCTCAAAGTCAAATACTTTTTCTCCCTCGAGGAAACCTTCGAGCCTGTCCCCTATTTTCACTGCACCCACACCTGCCGGTGTACCGGTATAAATGAGATCACCGACCTGTAGAGTAAAAAACTGTGACGCATATGAGATGATCTTCTCAAAAGAAAATATCATATCATCAGTATTACCTTCTTGAACTTTAGCACCATTCAGCAACATGTGAAAGTGAAAACCTTTTGCTTTGCCTGGTTCGCTGACCTTCTTTATATCCCCTATCACTGCTGATCCGTCGAAAGCTTTGGCGATCTCCCAGGGCAAACCTTTGGCTTTCTGCTGGGCCTGAAGGTCACGCGCGGTAAAGTCTATCCCTACCGTCACCTCATCGAAATATTTACCGGCAAATTTCTCCTCTATGTATTTGCCCTGCTTGCACACTTTCAGTACCAGTTCAGTCTCATAGTGCATGTCACTACTCCAATCAGGCAAGTAGAAAGGTTTATTGTCTTTAAGCAAAGCAGTTTGAGGTTTTAGGAAAACTATTGGCTTCTCAGTTATGGTATTTCCCAATTCTTTTGCGTGCTCGCTATAGTTGCGGCCTATGCAGATGATCTTCATTTTTATGCTTTATTCAGAGGTCAAATTAAAGGACAAATAACAAGACTCAGCAAATTTCCGCGAGGAAAAGATTGCAATCATAAGAAAAGCTGACACGCCCGTCTATCTGATACCTGTCAAAAATCTCGCGAAGGTATGCGATCATGGGTGCGAAATTCGGTTCGCCACTATTGGGGGCATAAGATGAAGACAGCAGGCGGCCTTTCACACCTTCATAGTCAAATAACTGCTCATTATACAAAACTACTGATGAAACAGCCGCAGGCGCAAAGAAATCAATCAGGTCTTTCTCTCTGATGTTTCTGTGATCTACCTTCAGATAGTCCGTAGCATATTTTATCAATAGGCCCTCATATGCTTTCTCGAAATCAGACTCTACTTTTCGTTCATTCCACATCAGCAGACATTGAGCCCCTGCCCTGCCTATTCGTTTGCATTCACGTTTAAACGCCGACCTATCAAACCAATGAAATGCCTGTGCAGCAACTATAAGATCAATACTCTTGTCAGATAATTTTGTATTCTCTGATGTACCATCCACACTCACATAGCTGGGATAGGAAGTGAGAAGCCTGTCTGCTGCCTCACGCATTTCTTTATTAGGCTCAACCGCGTATACCTTATTGCCATTGCGCAGAAACATCTCTGCCGAGATCCCGGTACCGGAGCCAATATCTGCGACACTGTCCTTTGAGCTAAAGCCAGTTTTATCTCTCAAATACTCCAATACCGCTGAAGGATAATCGGGACGGTACTTGATATAATTCTCCACTCTATCAGAGAACCGTTCAGTGTTTTCTCGCATGGCTATCAATTACTTGGTTGTATCTTCCTGAAAGTCTATAAACTCAGGTTTCTTGCGAGTGTCATAGTATTTTTCCTCGCGTTTGACCACATCATCTCCTTTCAGTTTTTTCTTCTTTTTATNNAGTTCATTTTTGAGTTTCTTCTTGACTGACTTCTTATCGTATTTCACCTCAGGATGATCCACACTCCCTGTGATGGTGAGATACAGGTTCACTCCTTCATAGGGATTGTCCTCTATGTATTCATTGTCATTTTCTTTCCTTCCAAACTTAGCAGCGAGTAGTTTGCGCAGATTGACCTTGATCTGATAGTCCATTATATTATCAAACGTATGCGTACCTGCCATCATCATATTGAGAGCCGATGACTGTACCTCCATCATCGGGATAGTGATGACCCTATTCTTTATCACGATCTGATTTGACAGGTCGGAGAAAACTATATGGTTAAGCTCACTTATTTTGACAAAGGTGGAGAGTGATTTGATAGGCCCGAAATCATTCAGCTCACCCTGCAGTATGTGGCAATCCAGATTGCCCGCCACCTGGTCCATGTCAATATTGGTGTAGTTGTTCCAAACTGTTTTTAATGATACATCTGCAGTGAGTATGCCTTTGAGGTTCTTGTCTGTGAGAGTCGTCTGCCCGAAGTTGTCACATTCTTTGAAAAGTACAGGAAGGTTCACTTGATCTATGTTCATCCCGAAATTGAATATCATCTTCTTGTCTGTGGTCAGAGCCACATACCCTTTGTTGGAAATAGTGCCCCCCATCGTGCGGGTACTGAGCGAATTAATATTAATCTGATATGGTACGAAGCCCAGGTCAGCCTGCATATTATCAAATATCATCTTTTGGTAGATGAATTTATCTATCAGGATACTAAGGTGGCCCTGTATATTGAGTATATCACGAGGATCTATCGGTGTGCCCACTGCTACGGGAGCCGGGGCGGCCTTTTTGGCTTTGGTTGTAGGAGCTATAGGTGTAGCGTACCCTGCCATGATCTTGCCNNCACGCCCATCAAATCCTACATCCGTCCCTAAAAAGCTCATCGTAAATCCCTTGATACTTATATCCTGATCGCTATACTCCAGTCGGCCATTCATATTGCCATAGGTCACACCACCTGCTTTGACCTGTACATTTTTCAGGCTGAAATTACCGGAAGCCTTAAACTTAGGATTGTGAGGATCAGACATCCCTTTCTTGCTGCCCTCGATATGAAATCCTTCAAATGTGACCAAACCATCAGTTGCTATCGTAGTGTCAGACAAGAAGGACCGGAGATCGCGCAGGTTAGCAACACCATCAGCATTGAATACAAAATCAGGGTCAGAGAGATGCCTGAGCTGTAATGTGAAATTCTGGGGCTGCCCATCAAACTCCGAATGAAATTTTTTCACTATCAATTCATCATCTCCCACAGAATCCATATGATAGTAGGCATCGACGGTCACATTCATCAATGGTTTGCGTACGCGTGGTATACTGATCTTGGCTTTGTCCAGTTTTGCAGTGACGGATATATCAGGATTGATGCCCTTTTTTATATAACCATATACCTTTGCACCTACTTCGAATGCCCCACTACCCTCTGCGCCTTCGAGCTTGGACCTGTATTTGACAGGTATCAGCGCGATGAGTTTTTCTATATTACTGCTTTTAGCAGTAGCAGCAAAGTTTACATATACGCTCTTCTTACTGGTGAGTACATGCCCCGTTACATCAAAACGATTGTCCGCCAGTTCTATATCAGCTTTATTGAGTGTATATTTGCTTTGCTTCTGATCTACATCTACCGTGATACTGGAGTTGAACTGCTTTTCACTGAGATACTCCTCACCATTCAGGCGCAGTAGCTCTATCATCATTTTTTCGCTGGTCTCCAGATCAAAGCGGTCCTCGTTAAACTTGCCACTGAGCGTCATCTTCTCGATCTTCAGTTTTATGTTTTCCTCCCTACCCTCCGTTACATAAGT
>PLSN01000054.1 GCA_003165135.1 Bacteroidota bacterium | reverse complement strand
AATATTGTTTGAACAAGCATTGTCTTAGTTGTCAGATAGGTCATAAAATACTAAGCCATGCGGATGTTTCATTATAAGCAGATGGACTTTAACATACATTCCGTCATGCATATTTCAGAAAGCATTATATTCGCAGTATATGAAGTTAGACACATTTAAATTTTTAGTAGAGTATAATGCTTTTGGGGTATGTACCCGTGCAGGTGAGCGTTTGGGCATGCCTATCAAAAACATTCGTCTATTCTTTATCTATGCTTCATGCCTTACTATTGGCTCTCCGCTGATCGTATATATGATTCTCGCATTCTGGCTCAAGCTCAAAGACTATGTCAAAGGCAGCCGCAATCCTGTCTGGGATTATTGAAATTAGACAATAGATATTAGACTTGAGATATGAGACTAATACAAACTCTATTATATTATCTCTAGCCTAATCTTACTGTCTGTTTCCTTTAATATTATTAGTAAATGGTTTGTTCCTCTCAACTGTTAATTCCCTTTTACATAAAAATCAACCCCATTGATATATTTAGGTAAGATTTCAATGGACACCGTATTATTAGATTTATCAGTTTTGTATAAGAAGAAATGCCTTTTATCTACCGCTAGAATTTCTTTAATGTAAAATTCATTATCAATATAAAATTCACTAGAGAAGTCTTCTTTAAATGATAAGGTCAAAAAATTTCTAAAGTCAAGTGGTGTATTTGTTTTAGTAAATGTTTTCGATGAGATTGTTGTTGTTTTTTTGGGGTCGCTTGATAGCGCTTCTTTAGTTTGGGTGTAGCCGCTTTCCCACTCATGATAGGAGTCAGTTTGGATTTTATAAGCGATTGAATTATTGATAAAAGATCGTGGTGGTATAAAAGTAATTCTTTCCTGCTTTGAAACAGTCATATGTGACCATCCTTGTGTATTAATGTATGAAGTGCCAGTACCTTCAAGCGATGCTATATTTGTGGTATTTGATTGACTTTTAGTATCAATTATGCCACTTTTGTCGACTTTAGTTTGTCNNTGTCTTTCTGAAATCATCTTAGAAGAGTTCGACAAAGTTGCAAAGACATCACTATAAGCTGAACTTGAGTTTCCCCAAGCACCTTTAATTGTAGTTTTATCGGACCAGTAATTTGATTTTGATGAATTTGTAATAAAGGTGGACTTTTTCCAATCAACATATATTGGCTTATCTGATTTGTTATAGATATTGAAAGCCATTATACCATCTTCATTCCAGAAATAATAAACAATTCGAACTGTATCATTTTCGAAAACATAAAAATCTTTTACTTTAGATAGATTTAGGGGCTCGGTCCTAAATACTTGGACATAGTGAATTTGTGTGGAACAACTTTGAAGAAGCGCTATCCCAATTAATAAGATAATTAATATTTGTCTTATGATTTTCAGAGTCAAAAAATTTAAGGCTATATTTTAACGAGTTTACACAATAAATATATGATTTTTTCAATTCATGGATTTAATTGTGCATAATCATCTGAATTATAAAATAATGCAAGAAACTTTGTAATAGTCTCACATCTCAAGTCTACCGTCTCTTGTCTGATTGTTTATCCGTTCAGCTTCTTATAATCTGCAAGGAATTTCTCGAGACCGATGTCGGTAAGTGGATGTTTGAATAAGCCAAGTATAGACGAGAGGGGGCATGTAGCTATATCAGCACCTGCCTCAGCACACTGTATGATATGCAATGGACTGCGAATAGATGCAGCCAGCACTTCAGTCTCATAACCATAAATGTTGTAGATATTGACGATCTGGCTGACCAGCTGTACGCCTTCCCAGCCTGCATCATCTATGCGGCCTATGAATGGGGAAACCATGGATGCTCCTGCCTTGGCGGCCAAGAGTGCCTGTCCGGCAGAGAATACCAATGTACAGTTTGTCTTGATACCATTATCAGTGAACCATTTGATAGCCTTGATGCCGTCTTTTATCATTGGTACTTTCACTACGATGTTTGAATGAAGGGCAGCGAGTTTTTTGCCTTCTTCTATTATTCCTTTGAAGTCTGTAGAGATCACCTCAGCGCTCACAGGGCCGCTAACTACATTGCATATATCTATATAATGCTTGATGATATTGTCATGTCCTTTGATACCTTCTTTGGCCATCAGTGAGGGATTGGTAGTGACTCCGTCGAGTATGCCCANNTGTATCTATGAAAAACTTCATGGTAATTGGGATTTGTGTTTTGCAAATTTACCGTTTATCTGATAGAGGGCCGATTGTATTTATACACAATATATCCCCTGATATAAAGTAGGAATTCTGTAAGACCAATGTGAAGAAACGAGAGAAAGGAAAGAAAAAAAAGTAGGGCAAGTTACTCATGTCGCACCGCTCAACCGCTTACCCTTGCTTCGTTTCCGATCTGGGGGAGTGAGCAGGAGCTGGTCGCATAAGGCTCGCCCCGCCGCGAATATAGTAATTTGGCATTTACCTCAAAGAACGAGTTGGTTTTTTTTANNTATACCTGCCGCCCATCCTTTCCAGATGTGGATTGTGAAGCTGGCAGTCGATGAGTTTGTACTCTTTGTTTTGGCATAAATAGATATATGCAAGCTTGGAAGCGTTTGGCTCAAGGCTAAACATGCTTTCACCGCAAAACACAGGTCCTGTTTCTACTCCATACAGTCCTCCTATGAGTTTATCACCATCCCACACTTCGACAGAATGAGCAATCCCTTTTATATACAAGTCTGTATATGCATCTTTCATATCCTGAGTGATCCATGTGCCTCTCTGTCCCTTTCGTTTGATCTGTGAGCATTGTTTGATGACTTCTGCAAAGTCCTTATCCCATGTTACTTCATATTTCCCTGACCTTATGAGCTGCTTCATGCTATGAGAGCTGCGTACCTCCTCAGGGAAAATAACAAAGCGTTCATGCGGGCTGTACCATAAAACAGGGTCACCTTCTGAATACCAGGGGAAGATCCCATTCTGATATGCCAGTATCAATCGCTCTGCTGTCAGGTCACCACCTACAGCTAGTAGCCCATCCTCATCAGCGAGGGAGGGGTCCGGAAATACAAGTGTGCGGTTTAAGCGGAATATCATTAAACGAAATTAGCGGCTCAAATACACCAGCAAATTTCGAAATTAAATGATGTCTTCCGCAGAGAAATGTTTGTTTCTGATTTCAATGATAGCATTTTCCGTGAGCGGTTTGACATAGAATCCATATACAATATCAGCATATTTTTCTATGGCCATAGCCTTATCATCAGGGTTGAGTGAGCCGGTTAGCATAAATATCTTCATGTCCTTTTTACGGCCTTTGGGGTCAGGGACTTGCCTCAGTTTGTCTAATAGCTCAAATCCGTTGAGTGCAGGCATATTGATATCTATCAGGACCAACTGAGGCAA
>PLSN01000243.1 GCA_003165135.1 Bacteroidota bacterium | reverse complement strand
AATGACAGCGGGCAGCGGGCAGATTGCCTATTTTTTTATAACACATGCCCAGATAGTAGATAGCATCCAGAAAATAAGCATGACAGGTATCTGTATGACATGAATCCCAGATAGTGCCGGCTTTTTTCATATCTGTCGATGCGGTGTCGAGATCATTTAGGTGGTAGTATGAGAGGCCTTTATTATAGTAACTCTGGGGATGGAGATGATTGCTGGCAATAGCTTTCTTAAAATAGGAGATAGCCTGCTGATAGGCACCCGACTCATAGCAGCAGATGCCAATGTTATTGAGGATATCAGCATTATTAGATAGGTCGGCACGGGCAGCGGAATAGTCCCGCATGGCGTCAGTATATCTTTTCAGCAGCATATACTCGTCTGCCCTGTGCACGAGTGCGTCGGTATTGGCCGGGTCAGCTTTGAGACATTGATCAAATCGCCCCAGCGCTTCTGTATTTTTCCTTTGATCGCGGAGAATGATACCGGACAGAAGTAATGCATTCACATCAGAAGGCGATTGACTGAGTATCTTTTCACAAAGTGATAATGCGGAATCTGTTTTCTGAAGGCGATAATCTGTGAGTGCCAGCATCTCAGTATACAGGATACGATCAGGCTGCAATGCAAGTGCATCGTGTATGCAAACCGAAGCGCTGTCAAAGCTTTTTATGGAATAATATAATTGCGCCTGGGTATAAAAAGAGGTGTCATTACTTCCTTCTATATTGGTATATAGCTGCCAGTATTTGAGGGCCGAGTCGATATCATTTTTTGCAGTATAGGCTTCGGCTAGTTGCCTGATGAGGATAGAATTAGATGGCCTTTTTAAATGTTTGGCTGACAGAGTGTAAATGGCAGAGTCCCTCGCGGCAGAATCCATTTCAAAGAAAGTAGTTTGAAGCTCATAATTGCTATGAGCGCCGGACCTGCCATAGAGAGCAGTGAGGAGCAGCGTAAGTAGTATTATCTTATCAACGATATTTTTCAGGAGCACAGACGGGTCATGTTTCAAAGCAATGTAGTAAAAAAAAGATAAAGAGTCCTTCACACCATGTGGGAATAAGGGATTCAGATCGCATTACAAATATTCAAGTATCTTAGCTCAAAAAAAGCATGGCAGGATTTTCTGAAGATAAAGTGAAGCAGACCTACTTTCTTCTGGTGCTGACCTTGCTGGGGATATTCCTAGCCTATCTGCTTAGAGAATATATCAGTTCATTTCTGGGTGCGACCACTATCTATATCCTGCTGAGGCGTCCGCTCAGCTATCTCACTGAGGTGCGCAAATGGCATAAGACAGCCACAGTAGCCCTGCTCATGCTGTTTTCGCTTGTAGTGCTGATACTGCCGGTAGGATTGCTCTCGGTGATGCTCTCATCCAAAGCTCAGTATATGGTACAGCACTATGCCGAGTTTCTGCAGATCATCAAGGGCTGGAACAATACCCTGTCTGAACGCTTCAATATAGACCTGCTATCAAACGACACCCTAGCCAAGGTGACTGCCGCAGGTGCCGATGTCATTCCAGTATTACTGTCTGCTACATTCAGCTCGCTGACACAGGTGCTGATCATGTACCTGCTGGTGTATTTTATCATGAAGGACGGCAACAGGATAGAGAAATGGGTGCTGGATAATTCGCCTTTTATGGCTGAGAATACAGGCCTGCTTTCTCACGAGCTCAAGACACAGACATTGGCAAATGCCATTGGCATACCTGTGATGGGGCTGGCACAGGCTTTTTTCTCTTTTTTCGGATATTGGATATTTGGTTTGGACGAACCACTATTTTGGGCGGTGATCACCGGCTTCGCATCGGTGATGCCGGTGGTAGGTACCGCTATCATATGGGTGCCGGTCACGATCTATGTTTACATCACAGGCGGCGCGCACTGGCATGGTATAGGAGTGGGGATATACAGTGCCATTGTCCTGACCAATGTCGATAATTTTGTAAGGATCGCCCTGATGAAAAAACTCGGCGACACACATCCGCTCATTGTTTTCTTCGGGATACTGATAGGTGTGGACCTCTTCGGGTTTCTCGGCCTGATCTTCGGGCCGCTGCTGATTTCATATTTCCTTATTCTTCTTGATATTTATCAGAAGGAGTATATGCCTCGCGAAGTGCCGTTGGAGGAAGCGGAGACGACACAAGAGTAATGTGATGAATTTTAATTCCTATTTTTGAGGCATCATGAAAGTAGCAGCATTCAGAAAGGTACATTTCAACGCAGCGCACAGGCTCTACCGCCCGGACTGGAGCGATGAGAAGAACAAAGAGGTCTTTGGCCTGTGCAGCAATCCTAACTATCATGGACATAATTATTATGTGGAGGCAAAGGTCGTGGGTGAAATTGACCCCGAGACGGGCTATGTCATAGATCTGAAGATTCTCAATGAGATCATCAATAATGAAATAATTGAGCGCTTTGACCATTCCAATCTGAATGAGGACAGGCCTGAATTTAAAGATCTGAACCCCACAGGGGAGAATATTGTAGTAGTAGTTTATAATCTCATTAGAGCTAAACTTGACAGCAAATATACTCTCACAGTCAGGCTCTGGGAGACCGATAGAAATTACTTTGAATACCCGGTAAGTATTTAAGAGATTTTCTGCGATTTACGGTAATGCACCAATTCTGTGACTTTTCCACAAAAACTCCATTTAACTAATTTTCAGTCAATGGCTATTTTTTTTCAGTGAAATAATGCCGATATTTGCTCTATACTTACGAACAAAACCCCAAAGTGATGGTAGAAGAGAGTGCATCGAAGACGATCTTTAATAAATGTAAAGACTATACCCGCAACTATGAAGTGCAGGAGCAGGGCCTGTATCCGTATTTCCGCCCGATACAGGAAAGCGAAGGTCCGGTAGTGATGATGGAAGGCCGACATGTGGTAATGGCAGGTTCCAATAACTATCTAGGCCTGACTGCACACCCACAAGTAAAAGAAGCGGCTATCAAAGCCATCGAAAAATACGGCACAAGTTGCTCAGGATCAAGGTTTCTGACCGGGACCATCGACCTCCATATCAACCTGGAGAATAAACTGGCAAAGTTTATGGGCAAGGAGGCCGCCCTGCTTTTTAGCACAGGTTTCCAGGCAGGGCAAGGGGTGATAGTACCTCTCGTAGGCCGCAAAGACTATATCCTCTCCGACCGTGACAACCACGCCAGCATCGTAGCCGGCAATATGATGGCTGCCAGTATGCAGACCGAGGTGATCCGCTACAAGCATACCGATATGGAGGACCTGGAGAACAGGCTGTCTAAACTGCCTGCCGAGGCTGACAAGATCATCGCGACCGATGNNCATTAAATGATGTAGCAAAAAAATATAACGCCGCAGTGCTCGTCGATGATGCACATGGATTCGGAGTACTCGGCCCGGATGGCAAAGGCACAAGTCATCTATTTGGTGTCAGTGATGACATCGACCTGATCGTATGTACTTTTAGTAAGACCCTCGCATCGCTCGGCGGATTCGTAGTGGGTGATGAGCAGGTCATCAACTATCTCAAGCACAAATCTCCCGCTTTGATATTCAGCGCATCGCCTACGCCTGCCTCTGTGGCAGCGGCAGATGCGGCACTGGACATATTGATCGAGCAGCCGGAGCTGGCCACCAAGGTCGCTGCGAATGCACAATTTATCCGCGAGCGGCTGAGGTCACTGGGCTTCAACGTACCTGAGGGGCAAACAGCGATAGTACCTGTATTCATCGGAGACGATCATCAGACTTTCATGTTCTGGCGCCAACTGTACGACGAGGGGGTGTTCGTCAATGCCTTTATCTCTCCTGCTACACCTCCCGGCATGCAGATGCTGCGCACCAGCTATATGGCTACTCACGAGAAGAGCCAACTCGAATTTATCCTTGATAAATTTGAGAAAGTAGGCAAGCGCATCGGCCATCTGAAGTGATTTACTTTAGCTATCTTTACAAAAAGCCAAATACATGAAGGCATTAGAATTTGTGACTGTGCTGGAGGATGATAAGCATATCAATATCCCCACCAGTATGCAGCATGATGTTCATAAGAACCAGTCTGTGAGAGTACTCATTTTAGTAGAAGATGACCAGTCTGATGATAAGGAATGGTCTGCACTTAGCCAAAAACAGCGNNAGCTGCTTAAAGGTTACGCGGATTCAGATTCAATCTATGATCTTCAGTAAATCATATATTCCTTTCAGTATTCCCATTTAAATTTCTCTAGTATATTTGTTGAAAATATAATTTATGAAAGCA
Organism: Bacteroidota bacterium; assembly: GCA_003165135.1. Lineage (GTDB taxonomy): Bacteria > Bacteroidota > Bacteroidia > Chitinophagales > LD1 > UBA1941. Next base: position 307 of record PLSN01000243.1, on the reverse strand, counting down.
AACGACTTTTATGACAAAGTTATAACTCAATTCACAGATAATCTTACCGACAGAATGTTTTTGATGATTCAAAGTGATCGAGAACTAATGCAGGACTATCTTGATTTACTGTCAGGCAAAAACAGAATGTCTCTGAATGGAGGATTGGCAAAAGCAATCAAGAAGAAGTTTCTATTAAAGGACAATGATCAAAGTAAAACTCCCGATAGCACATTAATTAAGTCTTACATGAGATTTAAAAAATGAGTGCATTTAAACGTTTAGTATTTACACTTTTAGTTGTTTTTATCCCCTTCTTTGCATATCC
>PLSN01000467.1 GCA_003165135.1 Bacteroidota bacterium | reverse complement strand
ATCGCTGGGGTGGCCTCGGCAATCACCGTTATGAGATAGGGTTCTCAGGCGATTATTTTATTAACTGGAAATCACTTGACTACCAGCCCACCTTCACCGCCAATGCGGCCAATGTTGGGTTCGGGTACTGGAGCCATGATATCGGTGGTCATATGAACCCTCTGAGCAAAAGTGACAAACAGGATCCTGAATTATTTACCCGCTGGGTCGAGTGGGGTGCATTCAGTCCTATATTTCGCACGCACGCTACCGCTGATGGAGGAATAGAAAGACGCATCTGGAAATATCCCGAAGCTAACTTCAACGCTATGCGCAAAGCGCTGCAACAGAGATATGCATTATTGCCTTACATCTATACAATGGCACGGTACGNNTCCTATGTACTATGAATTTCCTGATATGGAAAAAGCATATAAGCTGGACCACCAATACTATTTCGGCAATAACATGATCGTATCCCCTATTACTGAAACTATGAAAGGATATGATAGCATCAGGCATGCAGTATGGCTACCGAATGGAAACTGGTATGACTATAGAAACAATACCATGCTCAAAGGCGGCAAAGAGGTCAAAGAATATTATACACTCGATGAGATACCTGTCTTTGTCAAGGCTGGCAGCATCATCCCGACACAAACACCTAAACTCCGCATCACAGGCAGTGTACTGGACACATTGATCCTGACAGTATACCCTACCGATAGTGGGGCTTCGTTCAAGCTATATGAGGACGAAGGCAACAATGAAGATTATCGAAAAAACATCTACTCATTCACAAATTTCACCTATTTAGGCGTGGATGGCGGGTGGGAATTTATAATAGAACCTGATGCCAAAACCTTTCGGGGACAGGTGACTGAGCGTAGTTATGAGATACGTATCCTCTCGTCTTATAAACCTTCTCAGGTTAATATGAAAGGCAAAAACCTTAATTGGACCTACGATGAAAAAACAAGGGTAACAACCATCAAAACCCCGAAAGACAAGATTGGATCAATGTTGATATGGATTCAATAGAAGCATGTTGAATTTTCTTGTCAGGATACTTTTAAATTCGGTCTTTTGTTATTAATGCAAAACACCATGCGTTCATTCTGTCTCTTTATTACTGCTATCTCTTTTATGCTGACCAGTTCAGCGCAAAATAACAGTAACATTTATCCTCCTATGACGGGCTTCGTAGATATGCATGCGCATCCGCGAGGTGATCTGGCCTATGGTACTCAGTTATTTTATGGTGCACCTTATGGCGATATAGCAGTCGCATTAGGCAGCTGCAAGGAAGATCACAGCAAGAATATCCTTCGAGCCCAACTCGCAAAGCAAACCGAACAACAAAATAATCCGGCATGGATAGATGGGAAACAAGGTTATCCTGATTTTGCGACATGGCCGAGCTGGTGCTCGATACTGCATCAGCAGATGTGGGTAGACTGGATAGAACGTGCACATCAGGGCGGCCTGAATATCATGGTGGCACTCGCTGTGAGCAACCACTGTATCGGTTCCGCCTCTAAAGGCAAAGGCCCACTGGATGATGAACATGTCATGCTAAATTGTATACAGGGTATCAAGGACCTCGTGGCGCATTCTACATTTATGGAGATCGCGCTGACACCGCAGGATGTAAGACGGATCGTAGCCAGCGGAAAACTCGCAGTGATACTCGGCAGCGAAATGGACAACATAGGCAATTTTTACAATCCTGCAGACCACTACGCAAAAGCGACCTTTAACCCCACTCCTACTAACGAACAGGTACAAACCGAACTCGACAAACTCTGGGGCCTTGGCATCAGATATATTTTTCCGGTGCACCTGATGAATAATGTTTTTGGCGGCACAGCGATCTTCCTGTCTACTCTCAATGTGGCGAGTAAATTCTCAACCGGTACTGAGTGGGTACCTGAGGAGGTCAGTACAAAAGAGAGCGGCATCGCTTTTCATTTGCAGCAACCCGGCATTGGTTTGAATCCTATCGCTAAAATGTTTATGCCGCTTTTACTACCCAAGAATATTAATCCCGGCAGGAAAAAGAATTACACCTTCTGGGATACGATACCGGGCTTCGGCCATCGCAATTCTCTTGGCATGACTGACAGAGGGCGATTTGCCATCCGATATATGATGAAAAAAGGTTTCCTCATAGACATAGACCATATGAGTGAGAAAATGGCAAATGAAGTCCTCGACATAGCCATAGCAAATGATTATCCGCTTAACAGCGGGCATAACTTCCCGAGAGGTAAGAATGGCAATGAGGCAGGTAGAACACTCAAGCAATATGCACAACTAAAAAAGCTGGGTGGCATGATAGGCCTTGGTCATGGCAATAATGCAAGTGACTTTGTATATCACTATCATGAGGTCGCACAGATCATGGGCTATACGCACATGGCTTTCGGCACTGATGTGGGAGGATTCTCTGCATTACCACAACGTGATGAAAGTATACATTTGGTATATGATAGTACCTTCACTCGTTGCAAGACCGGTAACAGGACATGGGACATTAATACTGATGGAGTGGCGCATTATGGACTTCTCTCCGACTATGTTCGCAGCTGGCCACTGGCAGGCATGACCCCTAAAGAAAAGCAGGTCTTCATGAGCTCCGCAGAAGACTTCACACAGATGTGGGAAAAATGTGAAGTGAGAAAAAGTAAGGTCGGGAATTGATTTGCTATTATCTCAAGCGATAGCCACCTTTCCTCTGCTTGCATATTTCAGCATTCCTATGAATAATACTATGCCTAGTACAGCAAAGACCGCTTCGGTATTGAGCATGCCTGTGGGGCCATAGTGCGTATGCGCCCAGCCATCTATCACGGTCATATAATAGATAGGTACATTGGATAGTGACGCATACACAGTGTATTTCGTAGCCGCTGCACCTTTGCCTATGGCTTCAAAAACAAAAGCACTAAAGCCCGCATAGGCCATACCAAGTGTGAACGCATACAGCGAGGTCCAGAAGATATACATCCACTCCGTATGTGGTGAGTATGCCATAGCTACACAGCAGACTGCCTGCATCAAACCGAAAATCACATAGGCGATCTGTCGGTCCCACCTGTCACATATCCAGCCGCCTACCAAACATCCCACAGCTGTGATGATACCACTCATGAGGCCTGTGACAAAAGCCACAGTATCTGCACTGGCATTCCAGTTGCTGGACACTGCGGCCCATAAATTGCCTGCAGCGCCCGTACCCAAAGGAAGAAAACACAGTACCATAGCAAACACACCAAGCCTTGTCTTAAGTGTAGACCATATATCTTTAAACAAATTACCCAAGGTCGTCAGAACCTTTTCAGCCTGCACTGTAGATGGATGTTCTTTTACAAAAAACAATCCTGCACAACAGAGCAAACAGGAGATAGCCAATGCAGTCGCAGGCATCCATGTATATGACACATGCTGAGCTAACCAAAGGCCTGCACCACCTCCAAGACCACTACCACCGAGGTTCCCGGCCTGAAGATAGCCGCTCATCCTGCCCTTTAGTTCATCCGGTGTATCATGCGCTCCCAGTCCATTGGCTGCTGTATATAAAAATGAAACCGACACATTCGCCGCTACTACTATGATGGTCAAAAGCGGAAGGCTTGACTCTTTGATCGGCAGAAGTCCCGTAGCCAGTATACCCGCTGCTGTGACAATGGCAGATAGCACGTACCACTTTTTTAATGTCAATGTAGTATCAACCAGTGGCGCCCAGAGAAATTTGATCACTCCCGGCAGTAGGCTTGCCGCTACCAGGGCAGCGATAAGTTCTACTGATATCCCCGCTTTGGCATAAAGATAGGCAAATGTAACTGTGACATATCCCCCCACAATGCCAAATGGCAATGCTAAAAACAGGAAAACTATAGGGCGGGCATGTTTATGTGCCGGCGGGGTATCGCTTATGGTTTGATTCATTCTTAGTACTAAGATATGAATTTTTCTTCCCCTGCTGGATCACGGTGAATAAGGCCTGCCTGCAATCAGTGAGAGGTTGAATGGATGAACTGTGGCAGTCATGACACCGTGTATAACACAAGGGTCATTATTCATAATATCCTTAGCCTTCACTTCATCATCCGTTGTGAAAACAGCTATCCCAAGAAGGTCTTTATGTCCCGGAGAATAAGACGTGCGGCCAACCAGCTGCATTATACCTTTAGCATGCAGGTCCACAAGATAGTACCAGTGCTGGTCCAATATCTGGTTAGTCTCTTCTTCCCAATTGTTGGGGTCCTGATAGCGATCTGTGAGCTTGAGTATGTATATAAAGTCCATGATTCGAATTTAAGTTACATTATTGGAATTAATTTCTAATTCACAACATTCATACGCTGCCACTTATCAAAAGACCTGTCGATCTTTTTGCCATCGACCTTGCTTATTACCCATTTGTTTTTCGGGCTGTACAATTGATATGATATAGTACCTAGCCCGGGCAGCATACATTGCCTTGTTAGTTTCAACTTTTCATTTGCACTTATCAATCCGTCCAGCGCCTGTGCATCAGCCAGGCTATGATCTTCTGACACAAACATGAGTCCTACATTCTTAGATGAGTATGTAAAAATGTTTAGCAGGCCGGATGGGTCATGATATAATTGCCAACCACACTTTACAAGAGCAGGTTTATACTGTGGTGGTATGTGGGCAGGCTGATCACTGCAAGCAAAATTTCGATAGACACCGGTATTATTCCACTTCTTCATTTTGCCTTTGGCGCAGAGATAGAAGCAACTGTCACGATTTCCTACATGGTCATTTAGCAGTAGCATATTGGGCCTCGCACCGAGCTGGGAGGTGAAACTCCGCTGCAAACCTCCTGCCCCCAGAATGTAACCATTGCCTCCATAATATATCTCCGGCGCACCCATGCGACCGTGGCCAAGTAGTGCGAAATAATTCTTCTTCGTAGTGGTGATGTGGCCGGCCAATGCATCATTAAGGCGGTAGTGAAGCAATAGTGTGATAAGGCCATGCTGTTTGGCACGAATATTAAACTTCTCTCCTGTCTTGCGCGAAACCAGCACACGGACTATAGAGCTGACAGGATCACCGTCGAAAGGAAGTTGACCAGCTCGATGAAACTGTCTCCGAAAAGGCGGGTACCTGCTCTCATTGATACTGCTCAGTGAGTATTCATACATTACCTCATTCAGCAGTTTATTTGCAGCATGCCTGACCGTGTCAGAATGAGTAAACGAAAAAAGTGTAAGCAGCGCCTGCATAGAATAACCCGAGTATTGATCGGAATTAAATTCATAAAAGCCTCCGCGGAATTTTTCATCCACATGATTCAGCATCCATGCTTCGATACCGTTGCGATGATTGTCATAAGCAAATGATGTATCACCATGCTCATGTAGCCATTGATTTTTGAGATAGCGTGACACTTCACCCATCAGGATATGGTTTTCCGTTTCGCGCATCAGCCATTTGAAGGCCGGCATACGCAGAGAGACTTTTGCCCCGGAGTTAGTGATCAGATATTGCAGGATGTGTTCCCTTGTCTCCGGGTACAGCAGGTCCGGCTTATCTCCAAAAAGATAAAGCAGCGAACAGAATGTGATCTCTGTAAAATCATAGTCACCGCTTTTATGAAATACAGATGTGGTACCGTGATCTGACCATTGTTTTAACGTCATGAGAAAAGCATTTACCTGAGGCACTTCCTGCTTTTGCACGAGCTTTGCGAGCACTCTTCTGATAGCATCGGTTTGTCCCGCGACCTTCCCGTCAGGAATAGGAAGACGTGCATAGAATTCTATGATCGAATCGTGACTGTCATAGTCCTGTTTATCAGAGTACGATGAACTATAGTCATAGACAGCAGGAATCGTTGAAGGGATCGCTGTAAAGTGTTTTACCAGTTTATCCTTACCACAATAGTATGTGCAGGAAGACAATGCACATAAGAGAATAAAACAAATAGAAAATGGCAGCTTAAATTTCATATAAAACTGAAATTAAAATAAAAAAGCATAGACAAGCATCGCAATCAGTTTAATAATTTTTCATACATTTAAAATTAATGGAAAATTACTATTTATCTTAAACAGACACC
>PLSN01000090.1 GCA_003165135.1 Bacteroidota bacterium | reverse complement strand
GAAAGACACCTGATTGCCATGCGCATCGAGGTAGACGGTCTGCGTGGTGCCCTGTATCACATTAGCAGTATTGAGCAGCGATAGGCTGATCCATGATTCTGTACCCTTGGCCAGTTCGCCGTTCAGGCGCATATCGAGGCCGGCGGCATATCCTTTGGCATCATTCTGGCCGGAGTAGACGATGAGCGTATTGTCATAATCAAATGATACGATGTCCCAGAGGTATTTATAGTATGCCTCCATCACGAAACTGAAAGGGCGGTTCCATGCTTTGAATGCATAATTAAATCCCGCTACGACCTGTGCGGACTTTTGTGATTTGAGGTTTGTATTGACAGTGCCATCGGGTTCGCGCATCTCTCTGTAGAATGGCGGTTGATAATACAGGCCGCCCGATAGTGTGAGGATGATGTCCCTTTTCAGATTTGGCCTGACGGAGAACTGTGCTCTTGGCGTGACGATAGGTTCTCTATTGACATCCCAGTATTGGAAACGCGCACCGTAGTTGAAACTAAATCTCGATGAGTCGCCAAAGCGCCAGGTATCCTGCAGGAAGGCAGAAACGCGGTTACTGTTCAGGTTGAAACTGCTGTAAAGCGTCTGGTCCATATTGACCAGAGAGAAATTATTGGCAGGGGTTGAGTCGCCATAGAAAGACTTCTGGCCCGTACCGGAATTGTATGGCAGCGAGTAGCCCGCAGAGTCAAGCATGTCCCATTGCTGGATCTTGTCCTTGATCATCTCGTGTTTGTAGTCCACGCCCCATTTGACATCATGGTGCTTGATGAACCATGAACCGCGATTGGAGAAAGTATACACATCGATAAAGAGTGTATTCCTTGCCCAGTTTTGGAGGGTGCCGATGCCATCATAGTTGATCACCTGTCCGTAGTTGCTCTGGCCGGGATTCGTCTGTACATCGCCTATGTTGTAGTTGGCTATGATATTGTAGTCTTCTTTCTCCTGATCATCATACTGCGATGCCATGAACTTGATACGCAGATTGTCTTTTGGTTTGTAGATAAAAGAAAGTCCATTCGTGACCGACTGATAGTTATCGATCTCCTGCCCATCGAAAAGTATATCAAGCTGTTTGACATCATTGATCGATCCGAACGTAGTGGTCTGCGAATTTGGAATGAAGACGAACTGGTTTCGGGAGTAGTTATCTATTATTTCGACGGACCACTTTTCATTGATCATGGCTGTCATGAAGAGTTGCAGGTCGAGAAAGTTTGGTGAGTATTCTCCTTTGGTATCAAGACTACTGAGCAGGTACTGGCTATCCTTCTGGCGAAAGCCTAAGAGGAAAGTGAATTTCTTCGGATCTTTAGAGCAGCCCTCGACATGGGCAGAAACACCTAGCAGGCTCGCAGATACCGAACCGCCCCAGCTAGTAGGACGCTTGTATGTCACATCCATGACCGATGACATTTTGTCGCCATACTGTGCCTGAAATCCACCTGATGAAAATTTGATATTGCTGACCATATCGGGATTGGCAAAGGAGAGGCCCTCCTGTTGCCCGGAGCGCATCAGATAGGGACGGTATATCTCAAAGTCGTTTACGTAGACGAGGTTCTCATCAAAACTGCCACCGCGTACCGAATAGTTTGAACTTAATTCATTGGATTTATTCATGCCCAGTACCTGTGATGCCAGATAAGCCTCTATGCCGCCTCCCACGTCTGGTATCATGATGTCGTGGACCTTGATGTTTGTGATGTCTTCGGAGCGGTTTGTCTGGTCGACCACTTCTATACCTTTGAGTTCATGCACTTGTGCATCCACCTGAAAAGATATCTGCACATCATCATTCTTTTTCAGCTGGATTGTTTTTGTGTAGAGGGTCGTGGTCAGATAGGTGAAAACGATGGTGATCTTTTTGCCGGCAGGTACTTTCATCTCATAGGCACCTTTACTGTTAGTCGATGTCACATACTGCTGGTCTTCTTTTACTACGACATTCGCTGCTTCTATAGGCTTGCCGCTGGAGTCTGCTATGGCGCCCCTGATATAGGCCATGTCCTGCGCTTTCACATGAGCAAAGGCAACAAACAGGATGGAAAAAATGAGAAGTCTTTGGAGCATCTTCACGCAGAAACGGCTAATGGGTTATTTTATTTCGTACCTGAGTTTTTTATCTGAGAAATAGTATGCTTGGGGTCGGGTGTGCTGAATACCGCATTGCCCGCTACCAGGATATCGGCGCCGGCTGCGGCTAGCTCTTTGGCATTTTGCAAACCTACTCCACCATCTACTTCTATCCGCGCCAACGAGCCCGAGCGATTGATGAGTTCACGTGTCTCTTTTACTTTATTGATTGCATTAGGTATGAACTTCTGCCCGCCAAATCCCGGATTGACGCTCATGACCAGCACTACATCGAGCAGTGTGATCACTTCTTTCAGCACACTGACAGGAGTGGATGGATTGAGCGCCACACCTACTGATATGCCCTGCTCCTGTATAGCTCGAATGGTCGAGTCCAGGTGCCAGTTGCCCTCATAGTGTATAGTGATATTATTTGCACCTGCTTTAATAAATTGATGGATATATTTCTCCGGCTTGACGATCATCAGATGCACATCGCAGAATTTTTCGGTCCTCTTGCTGATAGCCTCCAGTATTGGAAATCCAAAAGAGATATTCGGCACGAAGACACCGTCCATCACAT
>PLSN01000506.1 GCA_003165135.1 Bacteroidota bacterium | reverse complement strand
ACCCCTAAATCCCCTAAAGGGGACTTAAACAGCCACTTGTATTAAAGCCCCCTTCAGGGGGTTTGGGGGTGGCACTTTACTCCCTATGTACTATCGTGATCCGCCCCGTATAGACAGTGAGCCGGTCAGTACTATGCACCCGCAGTGAGTATATCCCATCAGGCAGACAGCCGGTATCAATGGTGTATCTTGTATTATCTATCCTGGCCCTATATTCCTGCCGCCCCTCGGCATCATATAGCTCTATGCTGCTACCCACTTCGTTCTGCTGTACCAATACATGAAGTTGTGCATCGGCGGGATTGGGATAGGCCTTGACCCCGTGCATGTTTTGAATATTAGTGATGCCTAAGGTATCGAGTGTATCAATAATATCCACACTCGCATCAAAACGCATTGTATCAAGCCATAGCGTCGTGCCCCTGTGCAATTGGTTTAAAGAGGAGATCACGATGATCTGTATCGAGTCAGGAGCGAATGTATCTGAGACCAGATAATTCAGCGGATATGCTACATGCGTCCACTGAGATACAGGACTAAGCAGCCAGGACTGAGAGATATACCAGACTTCAGCGCCCGCAGCACTATCGTATCTATTCATCGTCATCACGACTATCGCCGTGTCGTCAAAACCCGCAGCGGGAATATATTTATACTCAAAAATAAGGCTATCCGGTTTTAACACATATGGATAATAACCGAACTGCAAGCCCACCGGAGTATCTGGTAGAGCATTGTAAAAAGCTCCTCCGAGCGAGATAAATCCTCCGAGTGTGACAGGTCCTGTCGTAATCGAAGGGAAAGTAACTGTATCCACAGTCATCCGTACAGAGTTGGTGTCATTGGGATAGTTCGCGTGGTCGAGGCTGTCCTTCATACAAAGCCTGCCCATCGAGTCACCCAATGCGGCATTATACTGCCCAACGGTCGACGCCCAGGTGCCCCATCCATCGGGATTGTACGGGCTGTACCATGACTCAAAGTTGCCATTATATATATTCTGGGCAGAGATAGCAGCGCTCATCAGTACTATGGTCAGAAATAGAAATATTCTTTTCATCAGATCAAATGTAGATATAACAATGGATAATTGAGAATGGATAATTGAGAATTTTCAAATGATAACGGTTTGACTTTACAAGTCCTCCGCTTTCTTTTTCTTCCCTAGATTGTTGAGGTGCCACCTCACTCCCAGGAAGCCCCTGATGCCTTCATTTGGCGCATAGATGTATGAGTCGTCAAAGGTATAGTTGTGTGGATTGACAGTCTGATTATTCAGTGTCCTGTTGAAGGGGTCATTCGCGTTGATCAGCACATTATGCGGCACGACGTTGAGCAGGTTATCGGCACCGGCATAGATGTCTACACCGCATTTGAATTTCTTTGTCACCTGAATATTCATCAGACAGTACCAGGGCGATGTGGGCGAGCGGTAGTCGTCATTCTCGATATTGAGCAGCATGGGAGAGTTGATCAGGCCGGTCAGGTCTATGGTCATATCCGGTTTCGCAAAAGTATACGACAGCGTGAAGGTGCTGGTGAATTTTGGCGCATTGGTCACTTCATCATATATGATCTGACCTGAACCGTTCTTAGACAGTTCTACATTCCTCAGCAGGGTGAATGCTACCGTAGCGTGCAAGGGAAAGTTAAATGCCATTTCAGTCTTTACATTGAGGCCGTAGTATACATCGTAGTTTCCATTATTGCTATATATGACTGCATCGGGGCGGGAAAAAATATCTGCTTCAATCATATTCTGTACGAGATTGAAAAACACATTTGCATCTATGTCAAAGTTGCCATTCTTATTGATCTTACGCTCTAAGTCCAGCTGAGCGCCATAGGTATATTCTGTCTTGAGGGTGCCATTGATCACGATGAATTTACCGTTCTGATAGGCATAAGTATCATCTATAAAAATATCAGGTGTCTTGAATCCCGTGCCCAGGCTCAGCCTGAATATGTCCAGCCTTTTATCGTCCATCCACTTATAGTCAAATCGCGGGCAGATGGCATTGCCCGCATAGAGCGTATTATACTCATAGCGTATGCCTGCGAGGATCTCATTGTTTTTATCCACGTGTATCATATCCTGTATGAATGCCGCGATGAAGTGATTGATGAGCGGCCATTTACTCAGCAAGCCGACGGCAGTGTCGGACGGGCTATGGAGGTTGTCATTATACCAGTAAAATTTATAGCTCGCTCCCACAGTCAGGTCGCTGATGTTTTTTGTCTTATTATCATACAGGTACTGAAACCGTGCATTGCGTTCTTCATTATTGAATGGCTGCGCACCATACCAGGAGTTTTGTTTATGATCGGTATAGGAGGTCTGTATGGTCATGTCGAGCTTCTCCAGCGGCAGTGCGAAGTTGCCAAAGACCTCATATCTATTGGTCCGCGCGGTCTGTCCATAGACAGAGTCCGAACCGATCCAGGACTTATTGTATGCCAACTGCCCGCCGAGTCTGTCCTCATAGAGATAGCGGCCAAATACGGAACACAGCTTTTTATATTTATTGCGAAATGTCCACTTGGAGAAAATGGTATACCTGTTTGTCAGCGGAATATCCATAAAGCCATCGTGGTCTTTGTCCCAGCGTGTATTCATGTCATACGCACTGAGATTGATCATACCTGTGGCTTTGCCGGCGGGTATCTGTGCGCCTATTTCGGCATTGGTTTCAGCGTATGAGGTAGCGTGCACATCGCCAAAGAACTGCGACACATGTTCGGGACTTTTGGTAATGATATTGACCACACCTGACATAGCATCGGAGCCATAGATAGTAGATGCGGGGCCTTTGATCACCTCGATACGCTCTATCATGCCTATCGGTATCCCGGCAAAGGCATAGAGACCGGCATTGCCGCTCGACATCGGCATGCCGTCTATCATCGTGAGTGTAAAGGGCCCGTCCATCCCGTTGATCTCAATGTCGCCCTCACCTCCTACCGCGCCGTCTATATTGGCCTGTATACCGCTCACCATCGCGATGGCCTCATAGAGATTGCTTACATTGTTTTTGAGGAAATAGTCCTGGTTGTATATCTCGACGGGTATCGCAAAATCATCCTTGCGCATTTCTTTCAGCGTACCGGTGTAGACCATCTCATGAAATTGCACTACAGTATCCTTAGACCTGCCTATAGTATCTATTGGCATAGCTGCCATCGATGTAAAACACATGGACAGAGATGACATGAGCAGAAGTAATGGAAGTAGATTTCTTTGGGCCATGCTGAACTATAAACTTAGTTAGATTTTTTTAACTAAGAAAAGGTTTAGTAATGTCAGGGCAGTGCAATGTTTTGAAGAATGCCGGTACTCAGCCTACAATACAGAAGTACTCTCCTATTGCGTCTGACTCAGAGAGCCGGAGAGTGAGGTGCTGTCGGCATTATTGCTGAGATTGACCATCTCCATGGCCGGTAGTGTGACGGATACCCTGCCGGCACCCACCAGTACTGATGCCAGTATCGGGCCGCTACCGCCTGAGGAGCCATAAAGCGTTTTGACGCCGGCCGAATCCCTGCTAAGTATGACATATAGCTGATCGGTCAGGCTGTTTCCGTTTTCCGCATTGATGATGGTATAGTTCAGGCTCACAGTAGGGAATGGAAAGAACCTGAAGGTCAGGACGGCTGCATTGCTGCCACTGCTGCCTGAGGCGGTGAGCGTACCTGCCGATTGGGAGGCGATCACTGAGTCTATCAAATAGGTCACGCCTTTGAACTGCCAGCTATTTGGCACTATGGTCACTGTGAAGCCCTGCGTGGCACTGGCAGTGCCGTTTGAGACGGTCAGGCTGCCTCTATAGGTCCCTGCGGCGGCATATATATGTGTGATAGAATCCCCGGTGGCAGAACCGCCATCGCCAAAGTTCCAGGTGAATGACGTGGCATTGGCAGTACAGCTCTGAAATGGCAAAGTAGCACCAACACTGGCGGTAGAAGGTGCCACAGATATACATGCCACGATGGCAGGTGTTTTAGAGCAGCCCTCTATCAGGCTGAGAGAAGTGAATACAGCAGCTAAAACAAATAATACTGAGGTCAATTTTTTCATGAGCATTTTGATCTGATACCGAAAATAGAAAAACGAAGATAAGATAAACTGCGATTATCCTTTTTTCACAAAAAAAGGGCAGGAAGCATTGATAAACCCTTTACGGGTTCCGGTCAATTTATCTCATCAGTAAACATGCCAGTATCACGCAGGGCAGTATAAATAATATCAGAAATGCCCCGGCCAGGGCCGCTACCCATCCTGCGAAGCTTATTATCTCCCGAGTGGTGGCGGGTCCAGTTTGGGGCTTGTCGAGCATCAGTTTGCTTTGTATCTCAGGGATGCTCATCGTCATGAGCTGTTCATTGGTGTAGATATGCTTGTAGAGGTTCGATGTCCGCCTGCCGCGAATGAATGCCCGATATGTCGCAAAAGGAAAAAACACAACTCCATAAGCGAACGTCATCGAATCCAGCACCCATGCCGCCGCATAGTCCTCACAACCCGATGACACCTCCCATGCACCTATCTCAGCCTCGCCTTTCCAGTTGGTCTGATAGCCTGTAGCCAGATGATGTATATCATGAAAAATTATCACTTTCTTGCGCGAAGCCGGATTTGGGATCGGAATATAAAACCATCCTGCTTTGAGCCATGCCCATGAGTTGTTCAGGCCGCCATTTTCGCCGAGATTGTTTTTTTCATAGTAATTATCGAGCGTTTCGCGGACGGTGAGCGGAGTGGTATGAGTGTCCATGTAGTTTGAATTGTAAGGCAAATCTATTACAATTTGCCTTAAAACGACTGCTACCTATCACCTATAACTTAAAACCTATAACCTTCTCTCCTACTGCGTCTGTGTGAGGCTGGCCGAGGCGGCAGAACTGTCAGATGCGTTGGTTGAGTTGACCAGCTGGACGGCGGGCAGTGCTATAGATATTTTGCCTCCGGATACTGTGACTTGTACGCTCCCGTTACCGCTGCCGGTAGAGCCATAGATACTCCTCACATTGGCTGAGTCAATATACATATTCACGAATGCATTGCCACTAGTGGCTATACCGTTTGCAGCACTGACCAGTGTATAGCTGCCGGTGGATGTGGGCAGCGTATGAAATGCAAAAACAAAGCTCGTTACTTCATTATTCGAATGGCTGTATGCAGTCACTACGCTACCTGAGGAATTTGCGACGACTGAATCAGCGACATAACTCATGCCTTTGAATGACCAGTTATTATTGACCACAGTGACAGTGAAGGTCTTTGTCCCGCTGGTATTATTGCCGCTATTCTCAGTGATCGATGCAGTATAGGTACCCGTAGAGGTATAGATATGTGTCACCGAATCCCCTGTAGCTGTACCCCCGTCACCAAACTTCCAAGAGTATGTACCATCGGCCGATCCGCATCCGACGAATAGCACCGTCGCACCTACACTGACAGTGGTTGGCAGGTACTCGGTGCATGCCGGTATGGTCTTATTCGAGCAGCCACCGATCAGGCAGATGGACAAAATAATGCTGGCTAATAATAGGAAAGGGATGAATTTTTTCATATTCAGGTTTATATCATTCCAAAGATACATACTTGAGAGATACGATTGCAGGTATTATGGTTTTTTTTCATAAAATGGGTTTACCCATGAGAGTAGTATTTTGCCAACTGATGACAATCAGTGAACGATACAATTTTGTTCATTACCTTCGCGTCATTATCATATAAGACATCAGAATGAAGATCGAACAGATATATACCGGATGCCTTGCTGAGGCTGCCTACTACATCGAGAGCCGCGGCGAAGCCGCCATCATTGACCCGCTGCGGGAGACTGCACCCTACATCAGGCGCGCGGAGAAAGACAATGCTAAGATCAAGTATGTGTTTGAGACGCACTTTCATGCAGACTTCGTGTCCGGCCACCTCGAGCTCGCCCAAAAGACCGGCGCTAAGATCGTCTATGGCCCTGATGCGCACTGCGGTTTTGACTGCTACAGCGCGAAGGACGGCGAAGAGTTTAAGATCGGCGGCCTGACCCTCCGCGTGCTGCATACACCGGGACATACTGCCGAGTCATCTACATTTTTACTTTTTGATGAAAGCGGAAAGGAATATTGCATTTTTTCGGGCGATACACTCTTCATAGGAGATGTGGGCAGGCCTGACCTCGCTATCAAATCCAATCTGACTATGCAGGACCTCGCAGGTATGCTATATGATTCTTTGCACAATAAAATAATACCCCTGCCCGATCATGTCATCGTCTACCCGGCACATGGCGCTGGATCTGCCTGCGGCAAAAACTTATCTAAAGAAACATTCGACACGCTCGGCCATCAGAAGGAGGTCAACTATGCACTGAAAGCACAGACGAGGGAGGAATTTATCAAAGCGGTCACAGATGGGCTGGCACCTCCGCCACAGTATTTCCCGCTCAATGCGATGATGAATAAGCAGGGTGCCAAAGGCCTCGACGAGATCAATGCGCTGGCGCTGAAAGGCCTCGCACCACAGGAGTTTGAAGATGCCGCGCTCGTCACAGAGGCGCTCATACTAGACACCCGTGCGCCGCAGGTTTTTGCCAAAGGCTTTGTGCCCGGCTCTATCAATATCGGCCTTGACGGACAGTTCGCTCCATGGGTAGGTGCGCTGATCACCGATATCAATCAGCCTATACTCCTGGTATGTGATGAAGGCCGCGAAGAAGAAAATATCATGCGCCTCGCACGGGTAGGCTATGACCATACGCTCGGCTATCTCGCAGGTGGCATCGCTGCCTGGGAACAAGCTGGCAAACCGGTAGACCACATACAGAGCATATCTGCTACAGACTTTGAGAAAGACCACTGGGACCTTGGATTCTCTGTGCTCGATATACGCCGCCCTGGTGAGTATGAGGCCCTACATATCGCAGACGTGCAAAATCATCCCCTCGACTATATCAACGACTGGATAGGCAGCATGAAGCGCGACAGTAAATACTACATCCACTGCGCAGGTGGCTACCGCTCTATGATCGCAGCCTCCATCATGAAGGCTCGCGGTTTCGATCAGGTGATAGACATAGCTGGCGGCTACGGCGCTATCGCAAAGACAGGCCTGCCAAAAGAAAGTGGGGTGAAGGCAGCGGTGTAATTAGCTGACCAGGCGTCATTCCGTCTCAGCTCAGCCGAGATCAACTTGAAAAAATCAAACGTGACATTTTTGAGCCTGCCTGTCGGCAGACAGGGAATCCCCTCAACATTATGAACACCCTTATGCTGCGGGGATTCCTCCGCTTTATCACATCTATTTATTTAGTTGAAAAGCGTTCGGAATGACGCCATGATTTGGTTCAGATCGACTTATAATGCCTTGCTTTTTGCGCTCTTTGCGTCCTTTGCAGTTAGCTTGTATTCTGCACTCTGCCTTTTACAGCCCATTAATGCCTTTTGATTGAAAGAGCTGATTTACCCATCATTAGATTTATAAGTTTGTGCCGCTAAAACTACTGAATGAGCTCATCCGCTAACCTGATACTGACCATAGACCTCGGTACCTCCGGCCCTAAAGTTTCTGTCTTTGACAGTCGCGCCCAAATGATCGATTATGAATTTGCCGAAGTACCGCTGATCCTCATAGGCGAGGACGGCAGGGAGCAGAAACCATCCGACTGGGTTGATACGATTCGTGCATGCTATAATGCCATCCGCCAGCGCGGTAAATTTGACCCCAAAAATATCATCGCCCTCAATATCACTACCCAATGGTCCGGCACTGTAGCCCTCGACCAGAAAGGCGATCCGCTCATGAACGCTATCATCTGGATGGACTCACGCGGTGCGTCTTATGCTCAGAAGCTTATGCACGGACCTATTCGCATAGATGGTTACGGCATTGGCAAGGCCCTGAAATGGGTGCGCTATACCGGCGGCGGGCCTTCCCCATCAGGCAAGGACAGCATTTCGCATATCCTATATATCAAAGACAAACTGCCTGAGATCTATAAGAAGACCTATAAATTTCTAGAGCCGAAAGACTATCTCAATCTGTATTTCACGGGGAAATTTGCTGCGTCTTATGATTCTATCACTATTCACTGGATCACTGACAACCGCGACATCAATAATATCAAATATTCCGACGAACTCATCAAGATCACAGGCATCGACAAAGCAAAACTGCCTGAGCTCGTCCCGACCAATTCTCTGCTGGGTACTATCAAAAAAGAACTGGCTGCTGAGATGGGACTACGCGATGATGTGAAGGTCATATCAGGTACGCCGGATACATACTCCGCTGCCATCGGCTCCGGCGCTGTCAAAGACTTCGAGCCGCATCTCTATATCGGTACATCCTCATGGCTGCTATGTCATACACCGTGGAAAAAGACCGATCTGTTTCACAATATGGGCTGTCTGCCATCGGGCATACCGGGTAAATATATCCTCGTGAACGAACAGGAGACCACAGGTGCCTGTTTGAATTTTATCAAGAATAATATCTTCTACTATCAGGATGAGCTGCAGACCGAAAACGCGCCTGCAGACTTCTATCAGCGCATGGACAAGGTCGTGGAGAGAGTGCCCGCCGGCAGCAATGGCGTGATATTCACTCCCTGGCTCAATGGTGAGCGTTCGCCGGTCGATGACCACCATGCACGAGGCGGCTTCTACAATCTATCACTCAGTACAAACCGCACACATATGCTAAGGGCGGTCTTCGAAGGGATAGCATGTAACAACCGCTGGCTGCTCTCCTATGCCGAGAAACTCTGCGGCAGAAAGTTTGAAGCGATCAACTTCATCGGTGGTGGCGCCAACTCTGACATATGGTGCCAGATACTCGCTGATGTACTGGACCGTCCGGTCAAGCAGATGAAGCAACCCCTCAATGCCAACTCCCGTGGTGCGGCTTTCCTAGCGCTTATGTCACTCGGCATGCTAAAGGTCGAAGAAGTATCTGCTCTCGCCGAGGTCAAACACACCTATCAGCCCAATCCTGCACACCGCAAACTCTACGACGAACTTTTCTCCCGCTACATCGAGATCTATGATACCAATAAGGGATTGTTTAAGAGATGGACGAAATGAAATTAATGAAGAACGAATAATGATGAATGAATAATAAATAGGTTGTGAAAACAAGCGAAAATATTTTAAAGATAAAATCCTTCTCATTTGCTGTAAGAATAGTAAACCTATATAGCTTCCTTTGTGAGAAAAAAGAATTTGTTTTAAGTAAACAATGCCTTCGCTCCGGCACAGCTATCGGCGCAATGGTCAGAGAGGCTGAATATGCTTCCTCAAAAGCAGATTTCATCCACAAAATGACCATCGCTGTGAAAGAATCGAACGAAACGCTTTATTGGCTTGATCTGATGCATGAAACAAAATTTCTTGACACAAAACTATATACGTCTATCAAACAAGATGCTGATGAAATTCAAAAGCTGCTGGTTGCGAGCATAAAAACGGCTAAGAATAATCTCAAAAATTCATAGATTTACTTAGTTGTATTTTTTATACTTTGTTTTATTATTCATTCATCACTATTCACTATTCATTGTATTATATTATTCATTATTCACTCTTCATTCATCATTAATTATGAGCACTTACTCAATATCTGAGTACCACGACGTAGATAAAGTATATAGCCAGATCAAAACCCTGATGGCGCAGCCGCCTGTCACTATGCCCAAGGCTGTCCTGGATAATTATATCGCACAGATAGAAAAGACCTGCCCCAAGTCAAAGGTGATGACCGCTGAGGCAAAGAACTACATCCCCGGCGGCGTACAGCACAATCTCGCTTTCAATCATCCTTTTCCGATAGTCATCAATAAAGCTGATGGCCCATATCTCTACGACATCGACGGCAATCGCTATATAGATTTCATTCAGGCGGGCGGACCCACAGTACTCGGCAGCAATCCGCCAATTGTACGAGAAAAGTGCATCGAGCTCCTCAATACCTGCGGGCCGTCTACGGGATTATTTCATGAATATGAATTGAAGATCGCGAAACTCATCTGCGAGAATATCCCATCGGTGGATATGTTCCGTATGCTCAATAGCGGCTCGGAGTCTGTGATAGCAGCGGTGCGTACGGCACGCGTCATCACCGGCAAGAAAAAAGTCATCAAAGTCGGCGGGGCTTATCACGGTTGGATGGACCAGATGGTATACGGCATACGCATACCCGGCTCAGGCAGGATTGAGTCGCATGGCATACCGCGTGCATTCACCAGTCAGACGCAGGAGGTCTATCCTAATGACCTCGGCGCGCTGGAACGTACACTGATACTGAATAAATTTCGTGGTGGCACTGCTGCTGTGATACTGGAGCCACTGGGCCCGGAGAGCGGTACCTATCCTTCGCAAAAAGGATACAACAAAGCAGTGCGCGAGCTGTGTGACAAATATGGTGCGCTGCTGATATTCGATGAGGTGGTCACAGCATTCCGTGTGGGCATGAGCGGTGCGCAGGGATACTTTGATGTCACGCCTGACCTCACTGTCTTTGGCAAGGTCGTCGCAGGAGGATATCCATCTGCAGGCGGGCTCGGCGGTAAACGCGAATACATGGAGTATCTCGCGGCAGGCCTCGGCGGCGGCAGAAAGAAACAATCCAAAGTCGGCGGAACGATGGCGGCGAATCCGCTGAGTTGTGTGGCGGGANNGCTTGAGATTCAAAAGCAGGATGCATGTGTGAAAGCAGGCAAAGCTGGTGACCGACTGAATAAGGGTTTAACTGAGATCATGCAGCGATATAACTTGCCATTCGTGGTGTACAATCAGGGCTCGATTTGTCACCTGGAGTCGGCGGGTACTTTATTTATCAAACTCGAATATCTCAAGATACTTAAGGTGCTGAAAGAAATAAAAGAACGAAAACAGCTCATGGAGGAAATGGGCGCCGCATATCTCGCAGAGGGACTTGTGACGCTCGCCGGCAGCCGCATATACACGAGTATGGCAGATACTGATGAAGTGATAGACGATGCACTCGATCGATTTGACAGGGTATTTAGCAAGATGAAAAGATGATGGATATACAGGAAGCAAGAGAGATGGTATGCCGCTCCGGCAAACGGCTGCTACAGGAAGGCCTCGTGGCCCGCACCTGGGGCAATGTGAGCGTGCGCATCAGCAATGACGAGATGGTCATCACGCCCAGTGGCAGGCGCTACGATGAGCTCACACCAGCCGATATGGTCATAGTGAATTTTCGTACGCTCGTGCATCAGGGACACATCAAACCCTCATCTGAACTCAAACTCCACGCTGAGATATATAAGTCTCGTCCCCATATCGGAGCGGTCATTCACACACATCAGATGTATGTGTCTATCGTAGCATCTGCTCAAAAAGATCTGCAAGTGCTCGACCCTGCACATCAGGCCATTCTCGGTGCATCAGTCATCAAAGCCGCTCCATATGCATTGCCGAACTCCAAGAAAATAACTTTTGATACCGAGAAAGCCATCGAAGGCTCGAACGCCGCTCTCATGTCAAATCATGGCTGCGTCTGCATCGGGCGAAATCTCGAAGACGTTTTTACGGTTTGTAAAACATTAGAGGACGCCTGTGCGTTATACATTAGTTCTTTCAAAAATAAAGCAGCCTGACACCTATGAGCATCAAAGATGAGCTGATCTCTTTCGTTCACAATATAGATACCGTCTCAGCGGGATATAAGAGCTGGGGCGCGGTGGTGGTGCACAGAGTAGCAATTCGTGAAGGGCAATTTCTTTATACTGTACCCGGTGATCGCGCTTTGTCATCATTGACAGAAGCTGATATTGCATCATTAGGAAATAGTGAAGAAGACAAACTGCTCGAAGCTATTTTTGCGAAGCGGAAAAATATCAATTGCGTTTTCATCACCCGTCAGGAATATGCATCGACACTGAAAGAGGAAGTTCCACCGATACTCGACGATCAGGCACAGCTACTCGGGGTATCAGTGAGGATAGCGGATGTAAGTGATGGAAGAAATGCAATCGCAAAAGTGCTGAAAGCTCTCAGCAGCAGATATGCAGCGGTATGCAATGATGGACGTTGTGTATGTATCGGAGGTACAGTGGAGGATGCCTATATCGCGGCACAACTACTCGAGAAAGCAAGCAAGACCTACATCGAAGCGCGCTGGCTCGGCGGTGCCAAGAGCATCAACCGACTGGAGGCTTGGGGTATGCAGTTGTACTATCAATTCAAATACGCTAAAGAGGCGAAGAAGAACAGGTGATGAAAAGTTTTAAGTAATAGGTTATAAGTTTTAGGTCAATACAAAACTTCGCACTGACGTTTTTTGTTTTTCATTCGTCATAGCGAGAATACTTTAATGATGAGATACTTTTTTGCATCCACACTCTTATTGCTATCCAATCTTGCTTTTAGTCAGGATACAGAAATATCTCAACCCTATACTGCCCGGCCGGATACAGGATTTGTAGGTGTATATGAATTAGCGCCTGATACTTTTCTGATGACGTTCGACTGTGGTAATGGAACTACTTTCCCCACATTATTGGATTCTATCTTTATGGAAATAAGCTATACTGATTCTTTTTTTCCGCCAAAAGATGAAGATACGAGACATCTATATGGCAGTAGAAAACTTACTAATAGGTTTAATGAGCATTTGCACTCATACTACTATGTATACGGTACAAAAGGGTATATGAAATGCAAAATTGGTGTTGCGCTATATTACTCAGGTCCTTGTGAATGCTTTTATGGTTTAATGATTAAAGGATATGATAAAACAAAATGCGGTAAGCCGCTGTTTACATACCCATCAGAGCTGCCTATTTCCTACAAGGGAGATTACAAAAAAATCCAAGCCCTGCTGAATGATGAAAAGAAAATAATGAAAGAAGATACGACCGGGTCATATCCTTATATCGATAAGATTTACCCAACAGTTTTTGCCAATATAGGCTCCAGGTATTTTGTTTACTCAGACACTTTTGGTTTTGGTGAATGTAAGTTTCCTGAACGCTTGATTTTTGATATGTCAAATGATGTAAAGCCTGTACATTTGGTGTGGTATAGCCAACCAGACTTTTTTGGCTCACCTTGTGATTAATTATTAAATTTTCTATTGTCTCAATACTAAATACTCACTACTCAATACTAATTCATGAATATAGAATCGATCTCAAAGAACCTCAGTTGGCTGCCGAAGCCTGTCACCCGTTTTCTTGAAAAGAGAATGAAAAATGTACCTGCTGTAAAGCAGATGGTAGAAAAAGAAAATGATAAACTGCAGGCATCGCTGGAGCATTCTCTCAAGCCATATCGTGGCAAGTTTGAATCCTTTGCTGCTTTGCCGCAGATGGGTATCGACAGAGAAAAAATACTCGCCGACATTCAGAAGATGCACGACCAGGAGATAGGCACATGGGAGAAAGGCTATGTCTCCGGCGGCATTTACAATGGCGATAAAGACCATATTGATTTTCTGAACAAAGCATATGCCCTCAACTCTCAGAGCAATCCGCTGCATTCGGATATTTTCCCCAGCGCGACCAAGTTTGAAGCAGAGATCGTGAGCATGGTAGCAGGTATGATGGGACAAGGTAAAACATCTGACGGCGCACAGATCGTAGGCTGCGTATCATCGGGTGGTACAGAGAGTATACTGCTCGCGATGAAGACATATCGTGATCGCGCACGTGAGGAAAAAGGGATCACTGCACCTGAGATGATACTCTGCGACTCTGCACATACAGCCTTTGACAAGGCATCGCATTACTTCGGTATCAAGCAGATCAGGATACCAATGAAGGATGATTTCTCTATCGATGTGGAGGCTGCTAAGCGCGCCATCAACCGCAACACCATCGTCATAGTCGGCTCTGCGCCCACATTTCCGCATGGCATTATCGATGATATAGAAGCATTGTCAAATCTTGCTCTGCAACATAACATCGGCTTTCATACAGACTCATGTCTTGGTGGATTTCTTATACCATTTGCGGAGAAGCTAGGCTACAAAGTGCCCGTGATAGATTTCCGCCTGCCGGGGGTGACCTCTATGTCTGTCGATACCCATAAGTATGGCTACGCCGCCAAAGGCACATCCGTAGTGCTCTATCGCAGTGCAGAGCTGCGCCACTATCAGTACTATACGACGACCGAGTGGCCTGGCGGGCTGTACTTCTCTCCTACCATCGCAGGCAGCAGGCCGGGAGCACTGAGCGCCGCATGCTGGGCTGCGATGCTGAGCATAGGTGAGGAAGGCTACCTGCGTGCGACGAAGTCTATTCTCGAAACAGCCGACTATGTCAGGAAAGGAATACAGTCGATCCCCGAACTCGAAATACTCGGCAATCCGCTTTGGATATTCGCGATCAGAAGCAAAGTCGACACACTGAATATCTATGAGGTACTTGATCAGATGGCTGCGAAACACTGGAGCCTCAATGGTCTTCACAAACCATCCTGTTTTCACATTGCGCTCACACTGCGCCATACACAGCCGGGTGTGGCAGATAGGTTTATCAATGACCTGAAGGAATCTGTCGCATATGTCAAAGCCAATCCCGGCAATAAAGAAGGCCTCGCGCCTGTTTATGGCCTTGCTGCGACGCTGCCATTCAGAGGGATGGTGAGCGACATACTAAAAAAATATCTTGACGTTGTTTATACGGTGTAAATCCAAGTTATAAGTTATAGGTTGTAAGTTTTAAGTAAATTCACCTTATGAAACAACCAATCTTTTTCCTTGCACTCTTGCTATGTGCATCAGGATACGTTTACCCGCAGGCCAACGGCAGTTTTTATACTTTGCAACTCGGCAAGAAAACCTGCCTGTTTAAATATCAGGAAAAAGCTGACTCCACTTATGTTTACGCTGATAAGGCGCACAGCACAACTACAGTCACAGAGATCGATCCTAAGACCATGAAAGAAACGATCAAGCCTGTCAAGGATACTGTAGTAATGAGAAAGTCACTGGTCCTGGCAGATACTACCACCAAGTCGGTGAATATCAAATACGGGCCGCGTGATACGGTCACTGCTATTCACCCTGTCACGCATAAGGAAGAGACAAAGATCATCAGCTATCCTTCTTTTGAGTATCACACAGAGACGACGATGAGCTATAGCGATTTTCTCCTGCTGCTCAAATCGAAATTTGAACTAAAGAATCCGCAGCGTAACCTGCGGGTATATTCTTTTAATATCTACTACGAAACTGGAGAGACTGGTGGTATCATCAGTATAAAATATCCTCAGCCTGTCGAAGGCGTGATCTCAAAACTCAATTCCATGACTAAGAATGGCGGTTTTATATTGCTCTCACTCAAAGCAGCCGACCATGATGAGATCAACATAGATGCAGGGGGCAGTTACCTCGCTCTGATACATATCAAGAATTAAATAAAAAATCCCCATCTCAGATGAAATGGGGATTGCGTTTTGATAGAAAAATATCTTAGCGTTCCACGACCAGTTTCAGAGTACCTGCGCCTCGGTCTGTCCTGAC
>PLSN01000246.1 GCA_003165135.1 Bacteroidota bacterium | reverse complement strand
GACGGGAGTTTCATTATTTATTAATCAGACATTCTTCTATACATGGGTGCAGCATGCGATCATCTCCACTCAGGATACTCTTGGTGACTATAACATAGCCAATGTCACAAGTGGGGCTACCTCATTAGGTGTGGATAATTATATGCGTCTCAAAAAAGGGCCTGTTGAGTTGTATATGGGGTATACCTTCGTTTATCCGCGAAAAGATTATGACAAGGCTCAGCCATTCCTCACACTCACTCCATTGAATCGTGGCGCTGCAGTTATTTCATATGATATAAATGACCATTGGAAAGTAGGTGTAGAAGGTTCTATGATAGGCAAGCAATATCTTGATTTCGGTGGCCCGACCAAACCATATTTCCTGATGTCATCATCTGTACATTACAAAATAAAAAAGGTCACGCTTGTGTTGAATGGCGAAAACTTGCTTAATGTACGTCAGTCGCATTATTCACCTGTCGTCGAGCAGCCATACACTCGTCCAAGGTTTGCAGAACTATGGGCACCGGTAGATGGGGTGGTGGTGAATTTTTCTATATTAATCAAGATATAATCATCTTGGAAATGAGTACGTATTAAATCATGTGAAAACTGTATTTTTGAAACATAAATAACAAGTATGTCACTAAGTAAAATTTTTAGATTTGTTCTATTATTGTTGGCGGTTTCATCTTGCAATATAAACGGGCAGAAGTATCAAACCCTTTCAGTCGCTGACTTTGACAAGAAACTACACGAAGGCAATGTGCAGATCGTAGATGTCCGTACTCCTGAGGAATATGCGGAGAAGCATCTGAAAGATGCTGTGAATATCAACTTCAATGGTGATGATTTTGTGGATATGGTGGTGAAGTTGGATGAAACGAAACCAGTATTAGTATACTGCCTTTCAGGTGGGCGTAGTGCTAAGGCTGCGGCCCTGATCTCAAAGAAAGGCTATACACAGGTGTATAATCTTGATGGTGGGATATTGGCATGGACAGCTGCGGGTCAACCGGTAGAAGCTGCCGCTGGAGCTTCCTCAAAGGGGCTTGATATGGATGGCTATCTGGCACAAGTCAAATCTGATAAACTTGTTCTGGTAGATTTTAATGCTGTCTGGTGCGGCCCTTGCAAAATTCTCAAACCAACCCTTGACAAAATTGCTGAGAAAGACAAAGACAAACTGATTCTGCTCCCTCTGAATGTCGATCAAAATTCTAAGTTGTCAGATGCTATGCACATATCAGGCATACCATTGATAATACTTTATAAGGGAGGTAAAGAAGTATGGCGTAATCTTGGTCTAGCCGATCAGAAAGAGATCGAAAAAGTAATAGCTGATAACAGTAAGTAATAGCTACCTGATCAAAGCCCCT
The DNA here is from genome assembly GCA_003165135.1 of Bacteroidota bacterium. Lineage (GTDB taxonomy): Bacteria > Bacteroidota > Bacteroidia > Chitinophagales > LD1 > UBA1941. Next base: position 2,063 of record PLSN01000246.1, on the reverse strand, counting down.
GATAGATATGAAGCGCCTCGGTAGTGTACTGCTACTTATTTTATTGGTAGTAGTTGTTGTGTTTTATTTTTGTGCTAAGAAAAATTACTTCTCCGGCTATTTCGGTAGTTCACAAACTGACAGCCTTGCAGTTTATGCGGTCTTTGATAATTGCCCGCCACAGGGTGATGCTATATCCGAACGCGCTATCGAGCTCAATAAGTTTAAGAACCGCTATGCCTTTCCACACCCTTCAGATTTTATAGATGATATTTCTTTGGCTAAGATATTAGAACCGGGTAATGATAAAGACAGATGGCCTATAGGCAAAGCAACCCGTATCAAAGGGTATGTGTATGAGGTCAAATCCGGAGGTATAGAGACATGTAACTGCAGAGAGCGCGAAGAGCTGGATAAAGACACACATATAGAGTTGGTCGCTGACCCGATGCAAACCGGCAAGGTACAGCGGATGATCGTCGAGGTCACACCGCGTATACGGGACATCATGGAGCATAAGGGACTAGACTGGTCTACAGAGACGCTGCGAGATCGGTTGCTGGGTAGATGGGTAGAGGTCGAAGGTTGGCTGCTATTCGATGACGAACATGAGCTGAATGCAGAAAATACTAATCCCGGCCATCCGCGAAACTGGCGCGCTACAGCTTGGGAGATACATCCTATCACTGGTATCAAAGTAATGGGTCGACCGATCCCATAATGCTAGATGACTGTCTCTTTCACAATGTGATATTGCGGCTTGAAGAAGAAAATAAAGATCAGCCATCCTATCAATAGACTGAGACTACCCGCCACCACGGGCAGCCTGTAGTCTATCGTAGATATCAGGCCGGCTAGTATCGGCGGTATAGCAAATGCCAGCGACTGTACAGACGCCTGTATGCCCAGTATCTCGCCTTGATTCTCTGAGGTGCCGAGAGAGGATACAATACTGGTGATATTGGGCTGTGTGAGGCCCTGAAACATTGCTATGAATGGCTGTACTGCAAAGAGCCCATAAAGTGTGGTCGGAAGCAGTGTAAGCAGCAGCGCAATGCCTAGTCCGATGATAGTAAAGCGTAGTATCTGTTCGGGTAGCACCCGGCCTGATAATGCGCGTGTGAGTCCGCCCTGAGTTAGCACCATACATACACCAGAGAAGCCGAAAATATATCCGATCTGCTGAGTGGTGGCGTTAAATTTATTGATCATAAAGACCGAGAAGAACTGTGTGAAGAAGGTAAAGCCGAAAGCGAAAAGAAAAAGCACAAGCAGGATCACCCGCATATTGGTATAGCTGAAAGCCTTGGCAATATTATGAAAGCCAGCCATCAACGATATAGGGCGAACTGTCTTGGGCTTGAATGTTTCAGGGAACTGGACATAGACAAGGATGATATTGATAAAAGCGAGAAAAGCTGTAAAGAGCAGCGGGTAGGAATAGTCATATTTACTTAATATACCTCCGATCGATGGCCCTAAGATAAAGCCCAGGCCAAATGCCATACCTATCAGCCCGAAGTTCTTTGCCTTTGATTTGTCATCACTCAGATCGGCGAGTGCCGCCAGTGCAATAGAGATATTGCCACCTGTGAATCCCGGTATGGCACGCGCGAGAAATACCAACAGCAGTATTTTCATATGGACAGCGCTTGCGAAGAGTAGATAACCCAGAAATGTTCCCACCAATGTAAAGTTTAGGACTCGCTTCCTGCCATGCCTGTCTGCCAATGCCCCAAGTATCGGCGCACCAAAGAACTGGAATATAGAAAATGTCGCCGCCAGAAAACCATAGATGACCTGTCTCTCTTCTTTACTAAAGTGGGCAGGCACGATACCGAGGTCATTCTGTACGATGAGTGGCGCGAATATCGGTATGATGATACCCACACCAAGCATGTCTATGAAAACAGTAATGAAAATAGATAGTATCGGGTTGCGTCGGGTCTGTTGTTCCATAAGCCTAAAGTAAGGAGATTCCTGAGTTTAAAAAGTAGCTGGAGAAAATAAATTACTTGCACAAATAGATACTTTTGTACAAATATAGCTAACTAAAATTCATTTTTTGTATTTCAACCTAGTGG
>PLSN01000057.1 GCA_003165135.1 Bacteroidota bacterium | reverse complement strand
TGACTGATCTTAGGCAGGTAGGTGATACGCAGAGGTGTGCCATACTTTTCGATGATCTCCATTAGTGGCAGATTATTAAAAAGCAGGGAATTATTCTCGACCTTAAATTCCTTTTGAGGAAAATCAAAGGTCTGCTCTATGAGGTCTTTATATTTAGGGTTCTTTACCATCGTCTATTTTAAATTGTCTGCGAAATTAATAGATTTAGATGGGATGGATAGAGATTATTTTGAATGCTGCCCATACGCTGACTTTTTCTTAGTAATATTGCAAACATGAATATCGAGCAATTATTAAAATCATCTACGGCTGAGGTCTTTCAGGCCTTGTTTGGCGCTGAGGTGGCAGAGAGCGCCATCACCATCAATCTTACAAAAAAGGAATTTGAGGGAGACTACACAGTAGTTACTTTCCCATTGATAAAAGTCTCTAAAAAATCCCCCGAGGAAACAGGTACGCTGATCGGCAATGCGCTGAAAGAAAAACTTGATATCATCTCAAAATTCAATGTCGTAAAAGGCTTTCTGAATATCAGCTTCACGGATAGTTTTTGGGTGAGCTGTCTGCAGGAGATCAATGCAAATAACTTCAATGCCTTTCCACAAAACGGGAAAAAAGTTTTGCTGGAATATTGCAGTCCCAATACAAACAAGCCGCTTCACATAGGCCATGTGCGCAATATGCTACTGGGCTACTCCATGACCGAGATACTCAAAGCCAATGGCTATGATGTCACCACGGTGAGCATCTACAATGACCGTGGTATCGCTATATGCAAATCAATGGCTGCATATATCGAACGTGGCAATGGCGCTACACCACAGTCTACAGGCATCAAGGGAGACCATTTGATAGGTGACTACTATGTAATGTTCGGGCAGATCGTAAACGAAGAGCTACGCACCAAATACAATGTGCCTGCCGATCAGGATGTATATAAAACTATAGGTAAAGAAAAAGAAGTCGCAGAGNNATTTGCCAAAGCAAAAGACCTGCTGCTGAAATGGGAAGCCGGCGATGCGGACACTATAGCTCTCTGGAAAAAAATGAATGGCTGGGTGTATGAAGGTTATGCAGAAACCTACAAAATGATGGGCGTCACTTTTGACCGTGACTACTATGAATCGCAAACCTATAAACTCGGAAAAGAAATAATCGATGAGGGCCTGGCCAAAGGCGTTTTTTACCGCCGTGCTGATGGCGCGGTGGCTATAGACCTGACACCTGACGGACTCGACGAGAAGATATTACTTCGTAGTGATGGCACCTCTATCTATATGACGCAGGACCTCGGCACTGCTGATGTACGGTATAATGAGTACCACATGGACCGTATGATCTATGTCGTAGCAAACGAGCAGGACTATCACTTCAAGGTATTGAAACTATGCCTGCAGAAGCTCGGTAAGAAATGGGCTGATGGTATCCATCATCTCTCCTACTCTATGGTCGAATCTCCGACCGGGCGCTTCAAATCACGTGAAGGAAAGACTGCTGACGCAGATGATATGATAGCGGAAGTACTTCGTATAGCGGAAGAGAAAACCAAAGAGCTGGGTAAAATAGAAGGCTTCACTTAGGCGGAAGCCAATACCCTATTTAAAACTATCGGTCTTGGTGCGCTAAAATTTTTCATTCTCCGCGTCAACCCATACAAGAAGATCATCTTCAATCCCGAGGAGTCTATCGACTTTCACGGGCATACGGGGCCTTTTATACAATACTCTCATGCGCGTATCAAGTCTATCATCCGCAAGTATTCAAGCGAACTGATAGCAGCAGATACTGCCACACCGCTTCAGGCCACAGAGCGTGAGCTCATACTTCAGCTCTATGAATATCCGACTGTGCTTACATCCTCTGCAAATACATACGACCCGGCTGAACTGGCCAACTATATCTATAATCTGGCGAAGCTGTATAATAAGTTTTATAACGAAGTGCCGATACTTACAGCTCCTACACCAGCTGAAAAGAACCTGCGCATTTTGCTGTCAAAAGTCACAGGGGATACGATCAGAAAAGGTATGAAACTATTAGGTATAGAAGTGCCGGATAAAATGTGATCATTTACTATCCGGGCTTAAGGTCACAGCATTTATTTCTACTTCACGTGCCTTCGCGAAGTTTTCTTTCGCTTGTTTCTTATTCTTCTGGCCCTGGTATGCTGTGGCTAGCTGATAGTATGCACGGCTGTAGTTTTTGTCCAGTGTGATGGCCCTGTTAGCATAGTCTATAGCCTTGTCATAATTCCCCAGTTTATTGGCAGCTATGGCAGTGAATAGCATCAGCTCTTTGTCATCCCAGACTGTCTTTGCAGCCTTCTCAAAATTGTCGATAGCGAATGTAAATTTGTCAAGATTGTAATACGCTATGCCGATCTTTTTTTCGGCTTCGACACTGTTCGGTACTAGCCCCAAAAAATTGGTCAGATATGTCACAGCCTTTTCCCATTGGCCCAGACGAAGAAATATATCACCGAGACGGTAGTTGACACGGTCGCTTTTGTTATTAAGTACATAGAGACTTTCATATATGCCTTTTGACTTTGCCCACTTGCCGGTATTGTAATATATATCTGCCAGCATCCTCATCAGGTCAGGATCGCCGGGCATCATCTCCAGTGCCTTCTCCAGGTTCTTTGCAGCATTGCCATAGTCTTCGAGTTCGTATTGTGTTTTGCCCAGATTGAAATATGCCAGCGAGTAGTCTGGATCCAGCCTGATGCATTGTTTGAAATTATCTTTTGCAGAGAGATAGTTGCCGCTTAGTAGCTGGCATACACCTACCCAGTTATATAGGTCTGCGCGTCTAGGTTCTTTGAGCAGTGCCACTTCATAATTGCTGATAGCATTGTCATACTGCCTGATGAAATACTGACTGGTAGCGAGGTAGAAAAAAACACTCGTATCAGCAGGATAAGATTTGACATAATGCAGATAGCATATCGCTGCGGAGTCATAGCTTTCCTTATCCAGAAAATAATCTCCCAGCTCACGCAGCTCTTTGGCTACCTCTGAGGCGGGAGAAACTTTGGGCCTTTGGATATTTTTTCGTTGTGCCCCATTGCCTGATTGTGGTTCATCGCTGGCCATGGCGGGTTTGATGACCGGATGGTTTTCGGGAGGTGCTGCGCTGAATTTCTCCATCTTCATTCTGACCTTGGCAGAGAGGTCTTTATTGCCGATAGAGTCGTATGACATTTTCAGAAAGCTGGCGACTTCCTTATCATTCTGCTTTATGGAATTAGCCTTTTGGAGATTGAATATGGCCTGAAGAAAGTTTTTCTCATAATACTGCACCGTACCCAATGATTTATAATAGGTGAAATCATTAGATTGTGCAAAGCACACAACACCGCCCCATAGCAATAAGAATAAAGTCAAAGTTTTCCTCATGGGCAGAGATCAGGTGTGATGAATGTATGAATATAAAATTTATTGGGTAATAAAAAAAGGCCACCCCATGCAGGACGGCCTAAATACGAACCTATGAGAAGTTTATAGCTACTCTACTACTACCCTCGCATACTCCCTTCGAGAATCCTGTGTGACGGAGACTGTATAAATACCTGATGATAGCTTATCCATCACCTGTAGCTTATCCAGTGATGTATGTGTCTGATATACTAGCTGTCCAAGTTGGTCATAAATGCTTATCTGCTTATCACCGCCGCCATAGCCTGTCATGTCTATAGTAAAGCTACCCGAAGTGGGCGAGGGATAACAGCGAAAGGTATTACTGCTCTTAATCTCATTTAGACCCGTCGCCGAACATCCGTTTGGATTAAAACTACGGCATAGCGGTACAGAACTTAAAGGTGGTGCGCTACTTTGAATATTATCTGTATCAGGGAGGCAGTGAATAGCTGTACTGTCAAAATTTAGATTTCCGATAATACCTAACTCCGGTAAACAAATTAGCTGTCTATTGTAGCTGCAATTAAATAGGATTAATGAATCAGGTAGAGTAGGAATTGTGTTGAGTTGGTTATTGCTGCAAACTAAATAAATCAATGAATCCGGTAATGATGGTAGATTAGTGATTTGATTTAGTGAACAATCTAAA
>PLSN01000030.1 GCA_003165135.1 Bacteroidota bacterium | reverse complement strand
CAAACCCCCTAAAGGGGGCTTTAACAGCCAACCCACTAATGTATTAAAGCGCCCTTTAGGGGGTTTGGGGGTTGTATTATCAGATTTTGAAATGAAAAATTATTTTGCTATTTTTACATTTAATAGGCAATAAAAGCAAAATTAATTTTCATTATGCATATCATCAAAATAAATATTTAATTTGTATATGCATATACTGATTAATAATGACGAAAATAGTGTTTTGGCACTAGTGGGGGGTATACTGTCAAATATGAATTTTATTTTATACATAAATTAAAAAAAACGACTTTCCCCGTCTGGCCTTTAAAACGGACTTAAACAGCCAGTTTATTGTATTAAAGACCCCGATTAGAGGGTCAAGGGCTAAAATAAGGGCTTGATATACTTGAATAATAATTGTAAATGATTAAATTTGCCAACCACTAAAATTCTGAATGAAGCAACATCTACCTTTGTTTTAATCAACCAATAAGTTTTAAACGATGCGTTTTACAGGAAAGAAATTTGCCCTTACATTAGTGTCTCTGTCTATTGCTGTTGCCTCATTCGGTCAGGGTGTCACAGTCAATACGGTCACCACTGCGGTACCATTTCTCAGGATAGGCGGTGACAGCCGCTCCAGCGGTATGGGCGATGTGGGCATAGCCATCAGCCCGGATGCCAATGGCGCACAGCTCAATGGTGCCAAGATGGCATTCATAGAGTCAGATTATGGTGTAGGCCTCTCATTTACCCCATGGCTCAAGTCATTGGTCAATGATATCTATCTGACCAATCTGACAGGATTCTATAAGATCAAAAATANNAATGGTGTCAATACCATTCAGGTACACCCTAATGAGTTTTATTTTGACGCAGGTTATGCGCGGAAACTAGGTGATATCGCCTCTGTAGATGCTACCCTGAGGTTTATTTATTCCAATATCGCCCCTAATGCCGGCACTAATACGGAATCTGTCAAACCCGGTATAGCAGGCTCGGCTGACATATCTGCTTTCACAGACAAAACATGGGGTGAAAAAGGCAACTCTGACCGCAGGCATGAACTGCTTTGGGGCATATGTATCTCTAATATAGGCAGCAAAATGACCTATACATCTAATGTCACCAAAGACTTTCTGCCCGCCAATCTCGGTATAGGCTTCGGGTATAAACTACACCTGGATGCTAAAGACGACAATACTATCGGTATATATGCTGACCTCAATAAGCTACTCGTACCTACTCCTAATAATCCTGTCGGCGGCAATGCGACCACACCTAACGGTTACGACTACTCTACACATCAGGCTAATGAAAGCCCGATCACAGGACTGATCACCTCCTTCTATGATGCGCCGGGTGGTGCTTCTGAGGAGCTAAAATCTATCATCACTCAGGTAGGGGCGGAATACTGGTACAAAAAATTGTTTGCCCTCAGGACAGGTTTCTTCTACGAAGACCCAAGCAAAGGAAACAGGGAGTATATGACCGTAGGCGCCAGTATCAAATACAGCGTGGCCTGCCTGCACTTCTCATACAATGTACCTGTGACCAGCCAGCACAATCCGCTCGACAATACATTCAGCTTCTCATTGGCATTTGAGTTCAAGAAAGGCGGCATCAAGAAAAAACAGCCATCTGACGCTCCTGAATCAACCGGCGACAACGCTCCTGTACAAAAACCAAAGAAATCAGCCACAAAACAACCTGATCAAGCTCCTGCTGGTTCACCACCACCACCATCGGACCCTGATCCTACTAAGCAGTAAATTGATTTCGGAGGGTGGAGTTTTGATTGCGGCTGTGCCCACATCAAAAATCTGAAGTCCGAAATATTATCAGCTGATAAACTCAAACCAGTTCTTTATCATCTGTAGTCCATATGGAGATAATATAGACTCAGGATGAAACTGCAGACCTGCTATTTTTTTCTCAGGATGGGCTATGGCCATTATTTCGCCTGTTGAAGTTTCGGCTATTACTTGCAGCTCGGTAGACGCTACATTCTCCAGTATCAACGAGTGATAGCGCATCACCTCTATCTGCTCAGGTATATTTTTGAATATGGGATGTGCCGTATGTCTGATCACACTTGTCTTGCCGTGCATTGGTTTGATGGCAGCTACCAGCTCCGCACCATACACCTGACCTATAGCCTGGTGACCCAGACAGATACCGAGGATGGGAGCAGTGTCTTTGAAGGTCCTGATCACATCGAGTGTGATACCCGCATCAGCAGGAGACTTGGGCCCGGGAGATATGATGATCGAGTCAAAATGCTTCTCCCCTATCTCAGCCACTGTCATCTCATCGTTCCTGACCACGAGGCAGTCCTGTCCGCACTGCATCACATAGTCGCGCAGCATATAGGTAAAAGAGTCGTAATTGTCAATAAGAAGGACCAAGTGAATGAATAATTAATAATGAATAGTGAATAATGGAAACAGCATTATCCTTTTTAGTTATTGTTGATCAGGTTCTCTATATCGTGAAAGGCACTCTTGAACGCGGGTATGATCTTTCCTGAGTACTCTACTACTGTCGGTCCGACATTGGCGATATAGGGATAGACATGTGAGGTCATCTTCTGATGGTCAGGGAAAACCTCCCACTTGTTCAGAAACCATATCAGCACACACATGATGTAGATACTGATCATGGAGAAAATAACACCTCCGATCAGCTGATTGACCAGATTGAGTGAAAAGGATTTCAATACCTCCTCCAGTGCCCAGGCGATTATTTTCACCAGCAGTACGATCAGGAGAAACATGATGATGAAAGCTACTATAGCCATCGCCTTGGGGCCGAGATTGAGTGAGCTATGAAGGAACTTCACTGCAACGTATGAGAACTTCAAAGCACCGATGATACCGAGAAAATATGCCGCCAGCGAGAACACCGAATAGATAATACCCTTCTGATAGCCCCAGTAGAAGCCGGCACCAAGAAAGATCACAAACAGAATATCGAATATCATGCAGAGAAGTAAAAAATATTATGGCAATAAACTCTTAACGATCTCAGACACTTTTTTATTATCTGCTTTGCCGGCGAGGGCCTTTGATGCAGCACCCATTACCTTGCCCATTTCTTTCTGCGAGGTAGCGCCCGTCTCGGCTATTATTTTCTGGATAGCAGCTTTGATGTCCTCATCGCTCATCATCGCGGGCATGTATTTTTCTATCACGGCCACTTCTTCTTTTTCTGTCACAGCGAGGTCAGCACG
>PLSN01000123.1 GCA_003165135.1 Bacteroidota bacterium | reverse complement strand
CACGCCGCGCGGCATTACATTCTACATGCTCATGGAGCACAACGTGGCCGATACGGTACATTATGCTTATGTATTCACCAGATGGGACAGCCTGGCATGGCGTGAAGACACTCTAGCCTATCACGAGGTCGATATACCTGACAACGGGCTGCCATACGACCAGTGGATGCGGTTTAGCGATGATATCAACTATATACTGCCGGGACTGCCCGATACACTGCATCTCATATTCTACGGCGGGCGAAACGGCGACTCTACCAAGGTCGGCAATAATACCTGGCTCGATGATATCAGCTTCTATCACTCCGGCGACAGCCTCAGTGCCGGGATCGTGCATCTGGACATGGATGATGCTATCTCTGTCTATCCCAATCCTACTGCCTCCCTACTCCATGTCAGCGTCGATGACTATATGGTAGGCTATGCCATCGAGCTATATGATCTCAGCGGACAGCGAGTGATGCGGGAGGTGCTGATGGCTGGGCGTAGTTCTTTGTCCATCGCAGCCCTATGCGACGGTGTGTACCTCTATCGTGTGCTCGACAGGGGCAGCAGTCAGGTCATGAGCGGCAAAGTGACGATCGATAAATAATGATGATATCGGGAAATGTCAATTCACAAAATACATTTTCAGCTTGCCTTTGTTCTTAGCTTCTATCTCGCCGCGATACTCGCAGTTGAATTTATTTTTCACTAATTGATATGTTGTCTCGCTGATATTGATGCGACCCGCTTCGCTGTTTTGCTCCATGCGGGCTGCCGTATTGACGGTATCACCCCAGATGTCGTAGGCAAATTTCTTTACCCCTACGATGCCCGCTACCACTGAGCCTGAGTGGAGTCCGATGCGTATCTCAAAGGTCATTTCGCCGAGTTGTTTTTTGCGACTGAGCATAAATTCCCTGATATCAATAGCGGCATTTACGAGGTCTTCGGCATGTGATGGATTGGCCTGAGGCAAACCGCTGATAGCGAGATAGGCATCGCCGACCGTCTTTATTTTCTCGATGCCGTACTGGGTCATGATCCTATCAAATGCCGAGAAGCAGGCATGGAGTTCATCCACGAGCTGCTGGGGTGTGAGTCTTTCACTGACCGTAGTGAATGATTTAAAATCCGTAAAAAGTACCGTGACATCATCGAATAGTTTCGCATCAGCCGTGCCCTTTTCTTTCAGTTCTTCCGCTACTTCGGCAGGGAGGATATTCAGCAGCAGTGCCTCGGAGCGGTCGCGTTCTTTTTTGAGCTCTACATTGCGCAGGTGCTCGATCTCAAGGTCTTTTTCTTTTTTCTCGAGGTCATAACTGATCTGAAGGGAGGCGATCTTTTCGGTCACTTCCTTATTATCCAGTTCATTTTTCAGCTTTATATATTTTTCATAACTCTTAAGCGCCTGCGTCGGTTCATTAAAATACTTGTGCATTTTATAAATAGATAAATATGCATTGCAGTACTCAAATTTATTGCCGGAACGCTGAGTAAGGCGTACGGCTTTCATGAGCGAATCATATGCTTTTTCCTTCTCCTTTAGTGTGGTATAAGAATCACCGATAGCAATCAGTGTCTCACAGGTTCGCTTAGTGTCTTTATCTTTTTTTGCCGAGTTATAAGCCTTGGCGTAGTAGTCGAGCGCGACAGCTTCCTTGTTTTTACCCCTGTATATATTACCGATATTAAAGTAGTATGTGGTCAGGGCATATAGATTTCCAAGGCTTTCTATCATTTTCAAAGTCTTTAAATGAAAACTCAAAGCCTTGTTATATTGTTTCTCCTCCAGATAGACACCGGATATATTCAGATATGCGGCGACGATACCAAAGCGGTCACCGCTTAGCTCCATCATATCCCTGCCTAGGAAGTAGTAGTGACTGGCCTCAGGATATTTTTTTTCACGAAGATATATATTGCCTATATTGAGATAGGATGCACCGATACCATAGTTATCCCGGAGTTCTTCCATTATCTTAAGGGCGCGAAGATGGTACTCAGATGCCTTGGGATAGGTGCCCTGATTAAAATAGATATTGCCAATATTGGTAATTACCATTGCTAACTTTTTCTTATCTCCCGTTTTCTCACGAAAACTGACGGACCTTTGGTAATAGTCCAATGCAAGTGGATACTTGCTCTGATGATGGTAGACCAGTCCTATATTCTGGTATACACCTGCCATTCCCTCCAAATCATTTAGTTCCTCAAAAAGTTTTAAACTTTCATTGTAGATAAGCAAAGCTGATGTGAAATTGGAAATATTGGATTGATACCTTGCCTCAATGGCAAGCAATGTTGCAGTTTGGAATTTATCTCCATATCTCACAGCGAGTTCCTTGCATTCACTGATATAGGCCGGAATATCCTCAGAGCCGTCAAGGTCGCGTTCGCGCAGAATATCCAGCAGAATGAGAAAACGCTCTTTATTCTTTGCATTCCTGAGTTGGTCCCTGAGTTGTGCCAGTCGGTTCATAGTGTCTGCCATAGTAATAGCCAATCTATAATTTAAAATTGGTAATTGATCGTTTATTCAATTATGTTTTTTTTACTTTGGTTCCAGTACCCCTCCCACAGTCGCTCGGCTCCACCGTTGACCGATATTTTTGTGGCTAAGCCACGTCAGATACTTATATTACTCCTCATAGCCGGGCAAAGAGGCGAAATTTTATGCTATCACAAAATGCACTGGAGCATTGTTTAGGGTCTCATTATTTACTATATTTGTATATTAATAGCATTTAAGGAAATTAAAATATTAATTATGCATATTATTATTTCAAATACTAAAATTACTATTGCGTACTTCATTGATTTTTTGACATCTAATTTTAGAGTGAAATTTAGCCAAATAGTTTCAAAAATG
>PLSN01000029.1 GCA_003165135.1 Bacteroidota bacterium | reverse complement strand
TTCCGCGCTTCCGCTATGATCAGTTGATGAACCTGGGATGGAAGATATTGATGCCTTTAGCTATTGCAAATATCGTACTGACAGGGCTGGCGATTTTAGGTGCACAACATTTCAATCTGTAGAAACATGAAAAATTATCTTTTAATAGTACTATTTGCAATTCTTGCTTTGTTTGGTAAAGCGCAGGATGCAGGGAAGATACTGATGGTAAAAGTGTATGAGGTTCATCCGAGTATTTTGAACTGCGATCCGTCGATCAAGGTCATTAATCCGGATAATACGATTGAGACAATACCATTGGAAGAAATAAACAGAAAGAATATGGCAGATAATGACTCTAACGATAAAAAAGTAAGGGAAACATTGGAGAAAGTGACAGCAAAAGGTTATTCTTTAAAAACCAGTCATGAGCTTTATTATGCGAATGGAATAATGATGACGACCTATGTTTTCGAAAAGAAGTGACAATAGTATTATCAGTGTTGAAAATTTGATAAGTAAGATTAGGGTATTTGGAGGTTAAATATATTTTTGCAACGATTTAATTATGACGGATTTCGCGACCATATCATTATCAGGTAGAAAGAAGGATGTTTCCCGTAAGGAAATGACCCTTGAGGAGAAGCTGTATCTACCAGGTATCATCAAAGGTATGGGCATTACTCTCAAACACTTTTTCAGTAAGAAAGTAACTATACAATACCCTGAAGAAAAACGCGAGTTCAGTCCAGTGTATAGAGGACAGCACATCTTAATGCGTGATGAGAATGGCGCTGAGCGCTGTACTGCTTGCGGACTCTGTGCTGTGGCATGCCCTGCTGAGGCGATCACTATGACATCTGCAGAGCGGAAACAGGGTGAAGAAAAATTGTATCGTGAAGAAAAATACGCTGCAGTATATGAGATAAATATGCTGCGTTGTATCTTCTGCGGATTGTGTGAAGAGGCTTGTCCTAAGGAGGCGATATTCCTGACTGAAGAAATACCAAGTGCAGATTACAACCGTGAAGGTTTTATTTTTGGAAAAGACAAGCTGGTTATGAAGCCGGCACAACAAGTTTTGTAAAAGATGTCAGGACAAGAGATCATATTTTGGGCATTATCTACTATAGCTTTCATTTGTGCTATATATACAGTCATTGCCAAGAACCCTATCTTTAGTGCCATCTCACTACTTATGTGTTTTGCATGTATAGCGGGTCATTATCTCCTGCTCAATGCCCAATTTCTTTTTATTGTCCACATCATNNAAGTTTATGCAGGGGCTATCATGGTGCTTTTTCTTACTACTCTCATGCTCATGAATCTGAATGATGAGACCGAGAAGCATAAACCGGCCATAGCTCAGATCGCAGCCATCGTAGTCTCGGTTGTAATGGGACTGATATTGATCGTAGCAGTTCATAAAGCGGGCCTTATTTTACCTGCTAAGCCGGTCACTCAGGGGGTAGGCATGATAGGCAGTCTGGGCAAAGTGCTACTGGACGAATATTTTTATCCGTTTGAATTTATCTCGATATTACTCTTGTCTGCTATGGTAGGCGTAGTATTACTTACTAAAAAAGATAAGAAGACAGAATATAAATGACGCTACTCACTATTTTTGAAAATCCACACATCACCATCAATGATTACATTGCTGTCAGTACAGTACTGTTTACCATTGGGGTGCTCGGAGTGCTCTATCGCCGCAACGCCATCACGATATTCATGTGTGTGGAGCTGATGCTCAACTCTGTCAACCTGTTGCTTGTGGCTTTTTCCACTTATCATCATGATACGAGCGGACAGGTATTTGTATTTTTTACAATGGCAGTAGCTGCGGCTGAGGTGGCAGTGGGGCTGGCGATATTGGTGACCATATTCAGAAATATACATTCAGTGGATATTGACGNNAAATAGCTATCATAAAGTGTTGAATATATACTTACTCATCTTATTGCCCCTTATGGGTTTCCTTATCAATGGATTGCTTGGTAAGAGTCTCTCAAAAAGCATATCGGGCATCATCGGTTCGGGTGTGATCCTAGGCTCTTTTGGTATTTCCTGCATTTATTTTTTTGGCTTAGTAGGAGGCACGAAACCAATCGATGTTAAAATCTTCGACTGGATCAGTTTCTCAAATATTCATCTTGATTTTGGTATATTGATAGATCAATTGTCTGCCATGTGGCTCATGATCGTGACAGGTATCGGCTTTTTGATACATGTTTACTCTATCGGCTATATGCATGATGAAGAAGGCTTTCAGCGTTTCTTTGCTTATCTGAATCTCTTTATATTTTTCATGTTGCTGCTCGTACTGGGCAATAACTTCGTTGTGATGTTCATCGGCTGGGAAGGCGTGGGCCTTTGTTCATATCTGCTGATCGGTTTTTGGCACAAGAATCAGGCATATAATGATGCCGCTAAAAAAGCGTTTGTAATGAATAGGATAGGAGACCTGGGTTTCCTGATCGGCATGTTCATTTTGTTGTATAATTTCCATACGCTCAATTATAATGCACTTCATCAGGCTGTAAGCGGTGGAGGAGATTTTCACCATATAATTGTATGGGCTACTTTATTTCTTTTTATCGGCGCCTGTGGCAAATCAGCACAAATACCACTATATACATGGCTGCCTGATGCGATGGCTGGCCCAACTCCGGTTTCGGCATTGATACATGCAGCCACGATGGTGACTGCGGGTATCTTTATGATCTGCCGTGTCAACTTCCTTTACACATTAGCACCGGAGACACAGCATGTGATCGCAGTGGTCGGAGCTGCTACCGCCTTGTTCGCTGCTACAATAGGAGTGATGCAGAATGACATCAAGAAAATTCTTGCATATTCCACAGTATCACAGCTAGGCCTGATGTTTATGGCACTGGGATTTGGAGCATACTCTTCTGGTGTGTTTCACGTCATGACACACGCTTTCTTCAAAGCTTGTTTGTTCCTTGGATCTGGTTCAGTAATACATGCGATGGGTGGCGAGCAGGATATTCGCAAGATGGGCG
>PLSN01000103.1 GCA_003165135.1 Bacteroidota bacterium | reverse complement strand
GAACCAGCTGGATTCCCACTACCTGCCGATGAAAGATGAATATGAGATGGTGATGACCGAGGTGGAGCGCTTTTATAAAGAGAGGGTATCAAGCCTGTAGTGATTTCAATATAACTGATTTACAGATTTACGGAATTACAGAGTTACGGATTGAAATACATTTGGTGAATTGAAACATAGGACAAATGACTAAGCAAGAGTTATTGGCAAGAACTAAAGCTTTTTCGGTAAGAATCGTAAAAATGGCAAGGAGTTTGGATCTGGATTTTGCTACTAAAGTATTAATGGGCCAGATCATTCGTTCGGGGACTTCTGTTGGAGCAAATTATCGCGCCGCTTGTATTGCAAAGTCAGACAGAGATTTTATCAATAAGCTAAAAATAGTCGAAGAAGAACTGGACGAAACGATATATTGGATGGAAATACTTATTGATACTGGGATAATAAAAAAAGAGAAACTTTCAGAATTAATGCTGGAAGGACAAGAATTATATAAGATCATTTCTCGTTCAATCAAAACATTGAAGTCAAAATCGGCGAATTCTAAATAGTATGTTAAAAAAATCCGTAAATCTGTAAATAGAAAATGAGAAACGAATTCGCACAGACCATAATTTCACTTAAGGATAAAAATCCCGAACTGGTCTTTCTTACTGGAGATCTTGGGTATCTATCTTTGGAAAAAGTGCAGGAGCGCTATGGTGAGCACTTTATCAATGCAGGTGTGGCAGAGCAGAATATGGTCACAGTGGCTGCGGGATTAGCGCATGAAGGCTTTGTGCCCTTTGCATATAGTATATCGCCGTTTGTCACTTTGAGGCCATATGAGCAGATACGCACTGACGTATGCCTGCATGACCTGCCTGTCAAACTCGTCGGCAATGGCGGTGGCTATGGATATGGTATCATGGGCGCGACTCATCACAATATCGAAGACATCGGAGTGATGCGCATCCTGCCCAATATGCGCGTGTATGTGCCGCTCACAGGGGCAGATGTGGCAGAGGCTATGGAGCAGATGGTCGCTGATCCGCATCCCAACTATCTGCGCCTGAATCTGGCAGCAAAAGTTTCTTATCCCGTTGCACCGTTTGCGCAGTGGAGAAAAATAAAAGATGGCGACAAAGGTGTAGTAATAGGTACCGGGCCTGTATTAGAAAATATCCTCAATCTGCCGGCAGAGATGATCGATGGCTTGGAGGTATGGGTGCTAAGTATATTTCCTGTCACTGAGATACCAAATGCCTTGGTTTCAAAAATCAATAGTACAAAGAAACTCATCACGATCGAGGAACATCAAGGCCAGTGCGGTATGCATGAGTGCCTGGCTTCTTTATTGCTCAATAAACTCACTACACCTATCTCATTCAAGCCGCTTTATGCCTCAGGCTATCCTAGCGGCAGATATGGCGACCAGAAATGGCATCAGGCCGAGAATGGACTGGGCGGTGAAAGCCTCTTGGCTAATATGAATGCTTTTTTGGCATAAATTGGTTATCTTTAAGCTATGGAGAAGGTTTATAGAAAAGTCAAAAAGGGGGAAGAAGAAAGGGATTATCACTATTGGCTTACTCGCCCTATTGAAGAGCGTTTTGACCATGTAGGCCAATTATTGGAGCTATATTTTGAAATAAATCCAGATGTTCCAAGAAGGCTACAAAAAGCCTTTCGGCTTATTGACAGAGAAGGTAATATATTACGAAGCGTTTGGGAAAGAACTTCTTCCTAGGAAACAATATATATGAAGCACTTCCTATTTCTCGCAGTTCTCAGCATCATGCAGATTTCAGCTTTTGCTACGAGTCCGATTGTCGCATCAATAGAGTCAAAAGACTGCAGTATGAAAATTGGCGACACTTATGCAGGCGGAATAGTATTTTATATGGATAGTGCCAGCTGTCATGGCCTGGTATGTGCGCCATNNCGACCAATCCAAAGATGCAGACTGGGCAGGAGCAGGTGTTTTGAGCAAATCTCTCGGCATAGGAGGGTATTCTGATTGGCGCCTGCCATCGATGTCTGAGCTTAAAGATATGTATAAGAATTTACACCATGCAGGCCTTGGCAATTTTGCTAAAGGGTATTATTGGAGTTCTGATGAGTCCCGTCAATATTATGCCTGGAATGTCAATTTCACTACCGGCATCCAGTACTGTAGCGGGAAAAAGAGCCCGGGTTATGTGCGTGTGGTCAGGGCTTTTTGACAGTTTACCCCGCTATTCGTAAACCATTTCACTCATTTGGTTATATTTGAAGCAAACAAATATTTGACGCTTTTGCTACTCTCAGACAAAATTCAGGAACAAGTCAACCAGATCTCCGGCCCTATATTGATATTCGGGGCGGGTGGTTTCATCGGTGCAAATCTCTTTCGTACGATCGCTAAATACAGGAATGACGTATATGCGGTTACGTCTAAGCCGTTTATCCCATGGAGGCTTGATGACTGCGATCCCAAGCAGATACTGCATTGTAATATCACCAAGAAGGATGAAATAGAACGTATTTTTGAGGAGCATCATATACGTACGATATTTGACCTTGCTGCCTATGGCGCATACTCTAAGCAGTCGGATGTGGACCTGATCTATGAGACCAATCTCATGGGGTTATTGAACCTGCTCGAACTGTCATCTAAATTTTCCATTCGGGCTTTTGTACACGCCGGTAGTTCATCGGAATATGGCTTGAATGCGGCTGCGCCAAAGGAAGATGCCCCTCTGTCTCCTAATTCTCACTATGCTGTGACCAAGGCATCTGCTGCACATATGATCAAGTTCTACGGCACAATCAAAGAAATGCCTGTGCTGAACTTACGCTATTATTCAATCTATGGGCCGTTTGAAGAGCCGGACAGGCTGATACCACAGCTGATCGAGAAAGGGATGAAAGGCTCATATCCACCGCTGGTACAGCCCGAAATATCAAGGGATTTTGTGTATGTGGATGATGCGGTATATGCCACGCTGC
>PLSN01000104.1 GCA_003165135.1 Bacteroidota bacterium | reverse complement strand
AGCAAGCTAATCAAGCTATGCCATCCAACTATACCAACTACTTTGAGTTGGCAAAATGGGTAAAGGCAAACACCCCAAAGGATGCTATCATCAGTGCGAGAAAACCTGATATGTTCATCTATTATGCTGACCGCACATGTATAGGAGATAAACCATCCCTGGATGATAAAGAGGTCATGGATTATTTCAGAAAGAACAATGTAGACTATGTGGTGATAGAGCAACTGGGCTTCTCCTCAACTGCCAAATACCTCGTACCAGCCGTGCAGAAGAACATGGACAAGTTTGATGTCGTGCTTCAACTACCCAATCCCGACACCTACCTGCTAAAGTTCAAGAGGGATAAGCAATAGCCTAGGAATTATTGAAGGCGATTATCTTTTTATTGAGGTCAATCATCCTGATCAGGCGATTGACACAGTTTTGAGAATCCCTGACAAAAGGGTTGGTATCGTCCCACACATAGCCTGCGAGCACAGAACATATCTTCCTGACATTGTCCTGCGGGCGGTCCTCGTTAAAGAATATTTTTTGTAATGAGCCATCATACCAAGCCAACACATATGTGCGAAAAGCATTCACTCCGATCATCATCCGGTCCATATATTCTTTCTGCCAGTCTACTTCTTCGCCATTCAGTTGTTTGATGACAAGATTGGCCGCGATCTGAGATGATGTGACAGCCAGGGTTACACCTGATGAGAAAACCGGATCAAGAAACTCCGTCACATTGCCGGTCAGCACAAATCCATCGCCGTAGAATTTATCGCAGCTAGCAGACCAGGATTGAAGTACACGAGGCTCAAAGAGAAATTCACAACCCTCAAAACGCTCTTTGATATTTATATCACTCGCGATTATAGCTCTCAATTGCTCCTCAGGAGTTCCAGGAAAATCTTCAAAAAACTTAGCATCACTCACCACCCCGCACGATGTAGTACCATCAGAAACAGGGATACCCCATATCCATACACCCGGCTGATGATCTACTATCAATATTCGGTTAGGCTCGACATAATTCATTCTCCTTGTATCACGGACATGGGTAAAAAGCGCCTTGCGTGAAGGAAGTTCCGACGGACGCTCCATATTGAACATGCGAGGAATGACCCTGCCATAACCACTGCCATCGACTATAAAACGCGCCTTGATCTGTTTCGTACCACCATCAGGAGTGGTCACTGTGGTGACAGAGTCGGTGCCTGAGAATTCGATATTGGTCACCGCAGTCTTATACTCCACAGGCACGCCCATTTTCTCCACTTCCTGAGCAAGTGCGTGGTCAAAATCAGCCCTTTTGACCTGCCATGTCCATGTCCAGCCTTTAGTATACTGATCGGAGAAATTGAAATCCATTACTTCCTTCTGAGAGTTGATGAACTTAGCGCCAAATTTCTCCTGAAAGCCCTTTTCTTTCAGTGCAGGCAGGAAGCCCGCTTCATCCAATGCCTCCATGCATCTAGGCAGCAGGCTCTCTCCGATCACAAAGCGGGGAAACTGCTCCTTCTCCACTATCTTGACCGTATAACCGGCCTTATTGATAATAGACGCAGCTACTGTCCCCGAGGGACCAGCGCCAATCACTAATACGTCTATCTGCTCTGTATTCATCTATGTTTTCTATGTGGTTTTAAATTAGAGACTCGAATATACTAAAGCCGCATTGCATCCGCCAAATCCTGATGCGGTTTTTAATGCATGATGTTTGTCACTTTCAGTGAGTTTTGTATTCCTATGTAAATTCTTCGGCACACCCGATTGATTAAAATTACCACTGGGCAATACCACTCTATTTCTCAAAGACTCAATGGTCATAATGCTCTCTATCACACCTGCAGCGCCAAGAGTGTGTCCGAAGTAAGCTTTCAAACTATGCAGTGGAATATCATTGAGCTCTGCTATGTCAAAGGCTTTGGACTCCATTTCATCATTATACATAGTGGCAGTACCATGCGCAGAGATGAATGAAAGTTCATTTGCTTTAATATTACTTCTATTGAGCGCTTTGCTTACTGCATCCGCCAGCTCCTGACCTGTACGTGACGGGCCGGAAATGTGGTTAGCGTCGTTAGTGAGGCCCTCGCCCATCACCCGGATGCTATTTTTATCAGTCAAAGCCTTATTGCTCGTCATCACCACTGTTCCCGCACCTTCACCCAGATTGATACCCTTGCGGGCACTGTCAAAGGGCCTGCAAAGCTCATCGCTCATCGCCATCAGGCTCTGAAACCCCGAAACCACAAAATCAGATAGTACATCAGCACCTACTACGATCGCATTCTGATATTTGCCGGACTCAAGGAGACGTTTTGCCATGATGATGGCCAGCACACCTGATATACAGGCATTGGAGACGACGACAGGTTTATTGGCAGCGTGAAAATATGAGGCAATGATTTGTGCGGAATGTTCCAAAGAGACCTTATCCTTGACTGATACTAACCGGGCATTTTGTATCAGCTCGATGTTACCTTTAGTGGTGGACATGATAAATATCGTATCCTTTTCGGAGCCATTGATACCAGTTTTGTTGAGTGCATCAGTGATGGACAGGATACACAGTTTCTCAAAACGAGTATAAGTATCCGAAAGACCTTTATCCTCTATTTGCTTATCATCGATCTTTGAAGCATAAATTGACCCACTTGGCAACAACTTATTATTTATCAGCCGAATACCACTTTCCCCTTTAGATACTTTATTGAAGTTCTCCTGAGTAGAAAAACCTAAAGGGGAAATGATATTATTGGATATAATGAAGGTTTGCATTCCTATTTCAAGCCCATTTCTTTCATCCATGCATTAATAAAATCAGGAACTATGAGGGACAGCTCCATAGTGCCATTGGTCACAAATACTTGTGTAGTAGAACCAGTGCATATCAGTTCACCGGTAGCTTCATTTTTTACAGTATAATGAAAAATGATCTTGGCTGCGTCTGTCTTTTTGAAATGGACTTCTACCAATGCCACATCACGATAGCGGAGTGGTTTTTTATAAGTTGCCTCTGAATGAATTAGTGGTGTAGAATATCCCTTATTGTAAAATGAATAGTAGTCGAAATTATATTTGTCAGCAAAAGCCTCCCTGCCTTCTTC
>PLSN01000398.1 GCA_003165135.1 Bacteroidota bacterium | reverse complement strand
CGAAGTTTCTTGTTAGTTGTGAAGCTTTCTATGACTGCTTTTGCGCTTTTCGACAGAAGATCAATATCATCATATTTGTCTTCGGAGCTCAGATTGTATAATGGAACTGTAAGGCAAACATTTTTTATTTCATCACAATATTTGCTTATAGATTGTCTTTCACCTGGAAATTTGTCAGTAAGCAATTTGATGAAATTATCATAGCCCATCCCATGAGGATATTGCACCTCATCATCTTTAAAAACTATCACGTCAAATCCTGACTCATCCATTTTGGTGAGTTCGAGGCGGTCCATAATACCGAGATAGTTGAATATCTGAAACAGCGTTTGCCCTTGGTCCAAGCTGCCTATATAGTGGATACCAGTATCCAGCGAAAGCCCATCACGCCTGAAGGTCTGCAGGCTACCGCCTATCTGTTCATTTTTCTCCAGTATGCAGACCTTCAGCCCTTCTTTGCTCAGGATAGCTCCGCACAAAAGGCCACCCAGCCCGGCGCCGATTATTACTACATCATATTGAGGTGTGGTGCTCATAGACCAGCATTATCTATGTTTGATAGCAAAAATAGTGTTGGAGGAATATTGTGCGTCCTGGACTATGCTGAAGGACATATTGTTCTTTTCTGCGATCTTCTTCAAATCATCGCCAGATGTGAAGTATAGCCTGTCATGGGGCATGATATTGAAGCCAAAATTGGTCGAGAAAAACTCTGTGAGCCATGTGAGCTTCTGGCCTTTCTCATCTTTCTTGTCCGCATCTTTGATCAGAAGTATGCCGTTCGGATTGAGGTTATTTATGCACTTGGTGATAAGCGTTTCCTGCTCCTCAAAGGTCAGATAGTGCAACACATCGTTTATAATAAATACATCATGAGGTGTTACATTATACTCCACTACATTATGTCTTTCGAAATTGATGTTGTCTTTTTTTGAGTAGCAATTGTTGGCTATATCGATCTTCTCCTCATCGTGATCTATGCCTGTGATGACGCGGTCCCTACCCAGGAAGTGCAGCATATAGCTCATCTGTCCATAGCCACAGCCTATATCGAGTATACTGGCAGTCGGAGAGATAAGCCTGTGATAGTGCTCGTAATATTTTTCCAGTTTGATCTTGTACTTGATATACCACTCCAGAACAGGCCCTTTGTAGATATAATTCATGTTCAACCTTTCTCTGAAGTAGATTGGCTGCTCTATCTCTGCCCTGAGTTTCTCATGCTCAGCTTTGAAGTATTTAGTTATCGCCTTTGCCCTGGTTACATAATCTTCTCCAAAGGTCTTATCATCTTTTGAAATACGCGGCAGGTACTTCATGGTGAGACTTCCTTTCTTCACCATATAGTCGCCTTTGGGCGTGACATCGCCGCAGCCGTGCAGTAATAGAGGGACAATGTCGAGGTTTAACTTTTCTGCAAGGTAGAAAGCCCCTTTGTGGATCCGCTTCATCCTGCCATCAGGACTGCGTGTGCCCTCAGGGAATATGACAATCGAGTATCCGTCAGCGACGATGTCTTTGAGGCGCTGAGTGGCCTCGTCTGTGCCATTGGCTACTGGATAGTAGTCTGCGATCTGAACTAGTTTGCCATATACAGGCGAATTATATACCCATTCATTGGTGAGCAATATCACTTTAGGGTGCTGCATCACGGTCACGAGTATATCGAGAATAGAAGTGTGGTTTGAGATGATAATGGCAGGCTTGCTGAAATCCATCTGCTCCTTGTTGATCCAGACTTTTTTGACATGAAGCGGGATATACAGCAGCGACTTCATATAGTTGCAGATCAACCAGTGGAACCAATATTTACGGGTCTTAACATTAGGGTATGGGAGTACTTTAACTATGAAAAATCCAACTATAGTCATCAGTAGAGATGCCACTACAAAATAAGAGAACTCAACCAGAGAAACCAGGAGGTAAAAGAATGTATATGGGGCAAAGCCTTTGACCTTCCGGCGTTGTATGTAGAAATTATAAATAAACGGCTGAATCGTCTGGCCGATCACTAATACGCAAATGATCCCAATGATGGAAACAAATGCGATGGAACGCAAAGCAGGGTGTCTTGCGAAAATTAGCGCTCCCAAGCCAATGATAGTAGTCGCTGCTCCCAAGAACATAGAGAGCTTGTGAGAAGTTAGGGTGTCCTTACCTGATTTGAATTTGCTAGTCAAGCCATCTGTGATGAAAATGGCAAAATCATCACCTAAACCGAAAATAAAAGTCGATATGATGATATTGATTATATTGAACTGTATGCCAAAGATGGCCATGATGCCCAGTATCCATATCCATGTGATCACCATGGGCAGGAAGGTGATGATGGTGATCTCCCACCTGCCAAAACTAATAAGCAGAGAAAAAAACACGATCAGTGAAGTATAAAGCAGGATATTATTGAAGTCATTGTAGATAATGCCGATGAATTTTTGGGTGACTACTTCTTTATCCAGTATCACGGTAGATCGCTCCTTTTCTATAGCTGCATATAGTTTCTGGCGGTTTACTTTATTGATCTGAATGGATGATATGACTGCTTTTATTTCGGGAGATTCTATGAGCAGTTCATTGCCAAAGGCATTTCGTATAGCCGAAAAACTTTCCAAGCCCACCGGCTGGTAGTCTTTATTGAGCAGCGCCTCAAATCGTGCAAAAGCCTTCGGCTTGAATTTATGCGCAGCACCTTCCTGACTCAGATAGCTAAGCACTTGTTCTTTTTTCTCTTTTGTCCAGTAGGTATTCCATTTATTTATCCTCTCTTGTTGTTTGTCTTTTGATAGGATAAAGTCGCCTAACGAAGAATATTTTTTTATAACACCTGACTTAAGGTTTGTTCGCAATATTTCTGACAGACGTTCGCTATTAGCCAGTGCATCGTCCAT
>PLSN01000011.1:350-4005 GCA_003165135.1 Bacteroidota bacterium | reverse complement strand
AAAAACTGTCAGTGGGGAACTAAGTGATTTAAAGAGGGCTCAAGGTGATGGGAATTATGCTAAATATGATGAGAAAATATCCCTACGATATAAGGATGGTCAAAATCCGGTTGTATATGTCATCAAGGATTATTTTGATAATTATGATACGCTTGTGGGTCTGCTAGGAAAAGAAGAGAATTGAAAATTTAGTATTTATGCGATATCAGATAAATGATAAGGGACTGTATTTCGCAGGAAAAGCTACTGCCAGTGCAAAATATAAGTCCTTTGTATTTTTCCCTATACTCATCATATTAATATGCCTGGGATATCGTAATCTCATGGATTCTCCCGGGATTGCCATCCCTTGTATTCTATTCTGTGTTGCTTTTGCATCTTATGTCAATGTGTATTTGCCCTTAGTTGTCAGAGGCAAATTGATTAATTCAATGATCGTAGAGATTGAGTTTGATAATGGCAGTTTTAAATATCTGACATCTAAAACGATACTATATCCTTCAAGAGAGGTAAAGGGCGATCTGACCAATCTGGAATTTTCCATTATCCGAGATTATGAATTTAATTGTGATAAAGTCGTTCTGGAGGATAAAAACGACCCTCAACTAATTGGTTTTATTGTGGAGGATTTTTTCGGAAAGTATGAAGATATTCTTTTGAACTTAAAGCCTTCATAAGTTAATTAAACTCCCTCACTGGTCGAAGATTGTATCTNNTGCTCGGCTGTGCCGAGTAACATACCTATCTCCCCGTGGCTCTGCCACACACATCAACGCCCCCCTCTTTTTGCAGCAAAGCTGCGGCGACATATCCAGTAACTCGGCACAGCCGAGCTACTGAGTCCGGGATAGACGCAGGCAAAAGCATAGCCCCTCGTCCATCATCTCATAAGCTCGCCAAATCAAGCCTGTATCCTGAAGGCGTGAAATGGTACAAGGCCAATATCCNNGCAAAACCACTGCTGCGCGACCTGATAAATACCAACAGTATCTTCAAAGACAGAGCTGTGAAGCAGTATGAGGAGCTGTATAAATAAGTAAAAATCCTTTAAACTGGCGTCCGCACTTCAGCGTCTTAGGCACAAGCGGACGCTGCGCCAGTGGGGGGTTATGTAAAAGGTCTGTGTATTCTTCCTATAGGTTTTTATTACGAAAGTATTATCTTAGATATCTCTATGCAACCTGATGTATCAGAGCAAAATCCTAAGCCCCAAAGATGAAAACATATTTACCTATGTGTCTATTGAGTGCAGCCCTTTTGCATTTCAGCTTGTCATCTATGGCAGGTAATGAGGATGTGCTATACCTCAAAAGCGGTACCATATTCAGAGGACAGATCATAGAATATAATGATACCATCTGCCGGATTCACCTGGCCACCGATAGTGTAGTGACTATAGCACCTGATGAAATTNNAGTATTTGAAGATTACCCGCTGGAGTATGAATATGACCTAAGCACAAAAAAGTACATCGCCAAAGAAGAATCCTTGCGCTATTATTATTTTCACCACCCGGGATTTTTTCTTCAGTGGCAGACAAACGTCGGCCTCATTGATGGTATGAGGGTTGTGATGGGCTGCCGGTTATATAGCTGGTTTTGGTTAGGCCTGGGGATCGGGGCAGAATATGGCGTCACGCTCAGTAATCCGGCTGGTTCATCCGGACTATCCTATTCGGGAGCTCCGGGCTTTGTTTACAATTCGGGCTATACCCCTCTTTTTGTGTTTCTGAACGGTGATATTTTAAAAAGGAGGATTACGCCATTCTATTCATTAGAAGCCGGCTACTACCTGCCGTGGTATAAACATCTGCAGACCAATCCCGATGATGGCGCCGTGGAGCCACCCTACAGCTATTATACCAACTATGGCGGACCGACCGCCGGTGGCGGGATCGGGGTTAGGTTTCGCTGCGGGAACCATTGCAATATCACACTATCGCTCAATATGAACGCAGGCTATGTCAAAATAAAAACGGACGCTTACCACCCATTTGAACAATATATTCAGGGAGGGCCTCCCGGCTACTATACCAGCAGCACCGCCAATTACTTAATGACACAACCTTCGTTCAGGTTTAGCATCGGATATTAATTTCATCATCTCATCACCACAAACCTCATAGACTGTGGGCCAAGTGTGATATAATCACTTAGCCCATCGAGTATAGAGATGTTGATTGACTGACCGATGGTCAGCGTGTAGACGCCATTCTCTATATGTAGATCTATGGTCTGAGTGGGTGAGTTTATCATATCCTGTATGACCACCTCGCCCATCATATCAGTGATGGTGTACTGGCTGCCGATGCTACCGTTCGTCACCAGTGTCAATGGACCGCTGGTGGGATTAGGATATAGTGAGACGGTTGACTGGCCCGGGATACCATTGCTGTCTCCGCATAGAGTGAGCGGGAATGATCCGAAGACATTAGCGTAGCAGCCGCCGGAGTCAGTATATGTATATACGAATGTTTGGACATAAGTAAGGGCCGATTGAGAATCGAAAAAATCTGTTGGGATATTGATCGAATCATTGCTGATCCAGCGGCCCGAATAAATACCTCCGGGCGGTGAACCGCCTGTCAAACGAAATACAGCCGGATCAAGGCAACTCCACCAGAAAAAGGATGTATCCAAAGATCCCTGGCCTGCACTCAGGTCGCCTATAGCGATCATTGAATCAAGGGTCAGGCCCACTGTCGGCGCGTGGCGGAGCGTATCAATAGTCAGGTGCAGGTTTACCACACTGTCCCCGCCCTGGACAGCCATCAGGGTATCCGCATATGTTCCGCCTGCCATGTATAGCTGGTTTCCCACGATCACTGATGAACCCTGACAGATAGTATCAAACCAATCGTTATAAACCACCTCGTTTTTAGCAAATACCGCAACATACTCATTACCGCTGCTATTGGTGAAAGTGCCTCCCGCATAGATAGTGCCGGATGTGTCGCTGCATATAGTATAAGCTCCATGATTCATCGGTAGCATATGACTCCCACCCAGTTGACGCCAGGTCGTGCCATTATATTTAGCAATATAGGAGGGACTAATACTATCACCAAAAGCTCCGCCAATATAGATATTACCTGATGCATCACTGTACACTACCGTCACATAGTTGTTGATATGCAAAGAGCTTTCGCCCAGTTCACTCCAGGTACTGCCATTCCATATGGCTACATAGGTATAATATCCGCTATTAAAATTTCCTACGGCATAAATATTGCCAGATGGGTCACTGCAAATAGATGCGATGGCACTATTAACACCTGTACCCCCCAGCACGATCCAGGCTGTATCGATCCATTCGGCTACATAATAACTCATGATAGCGTTCGTAAAGGCTCCAGCAGCATAAACATGGCCTGAGGGATCGGTGCAAAGTGTATAAATACTACCATCATCATATCCATCTATATCATTGAACCCCGCACCTAATTGGCTCCAGGTACTGCCATTCCATTTGGCTACAATATAATCAGCGTTGTTGTTTTGGAAATTTCCACCGGCATAAACATTGCCGGCGGCATCTGTGCAAATGGAATTAATATTTGAATTAGCTGCCAAAGCATTCGTACCGCCCAATTCGCTCCAGGCGCTGCCATTCCATTTGGCTACATAGCAATTGCCGCTGCTGTTAGTAAACCAAC
>PLSN01000011.1:0-289 GCA_003165135.1 Bacteroidota bacterium | reverse complement strand
TAGTAAACCAACCTGCGGCATATATGTTGCCCGCAAGATCAGTGCATAGTGTGCGAATGCTAGCATCTGCCATCAGGGTATTTCCGCCCAGTTCGGCCCCTTGCTGTGCTGAGGATCTATTGAGAATTAAACACATGATAAGGCAGGCCATGAGGAGCCTTGTACTTATTTTTATGCTTTCATTTTTCATAGCGTTAAGTTATGCTTTTAATAGGACAAGTTAGTGAATTTTGATGATCCCCCTCACTGGTCGAAGATTGTATCTTCGACCTATTATGTGGCAAGCTTT
>PLSN01000387.1 GCA_003165135.1 Bacteroidota bacterium | reverse complement strand
TTTGGAGAGGGGCCGGGGGTGAGGAAATGACAACTTATCAGGAATTAATAAAACAAACAGCGCTCGCTGACGACAGATATATCGTGATGACGGCAGAGAACCGTGCAGTGATCAAAGAACTACCGCCTGTCTTCGGGCCACGGTTTATAGATACTGGCATCACCGAGCAGACCATGATAGGAATGGCTGCCGGGCTTGCGCTAAGAGGACGTATCCCGGTCTGCCATGCACTGACTACTTTTCTTATATATCGTGCTTATGAGTTCGTCCGTACAGATGTGGGTATCGCCCACCTGCCTGTCAAGCTCAGCGCATGGATAGCGGGATTCCTGTCAGATGGCAACGGCCCCACCCATCAGGCGATAGAAGATGTAGCACTGATGCGTACCATACCGGGAATGACAGTTTTCTGTCCATCAGACAATGACGACATGCTGAAAATGTTGCCGGAAATATGGGCATCGCCGCATCCTGCATATGTGAGATTGAATACGCGCCCTGATGTTTATGGTAAGCATACTCCATTCAAAACAGGAGTTGCCGAAGTGATAAGCGAAGGCGCTGATGTGACGATACTGACCTATGGCATGCTGCTGGAAGAAACGCTGAAGGCCGTCGAGATACTCAAGAATAAAGGACTCAGCGTCGGCCTGCTTAATATGCGTTCGCTAAAACCTGTCGATGAACAAGCTATCCTGAAAGTGGCTGCTAATTCAAAATTATTGGTGACTGTAGAAGATCATTTTCTCACCGGAGGATTGTACAGTATAGTTGCAGAAGTATTTTTGAAAAATAGAACGACTGCTGATGTATTGCCGATGGCACTCGATGAGAAATGGTTCAAACCGGGACTGCTGTCAGAGGTATTGAAATATGAAGGATTCACAGGTGAGCAGATAGCAGAGAGGATATTGAAGAAGGTTGGTGCAGCCATTCCTGCATAATTGATTACTTTTGTCGCGTATGTACTTAGATAATTATATCACCGAGATAAGGAAACTCTGTCAACAAAACAGTGTAAGAAGACTATATGCGTTTGGGTCTGTGCTGACTGATAGATTTAATGACAAGAGTGATGTTGATTTTCTGGTAGATATAGAAGGTGAAAATGCTTTGGAGAGAGGCGAAAAGTATTTTAATGTATTATTTGCATTGCAGGATATGCTCAACCGTAATGTAGATTTGCTTGAGGAAAAAGCAATAAGGAACAAATATTTGAAATTTGAGATTGATAGGACCAAACAAGTTTTATATGCAGGATGAAAGAATTAAAGTATGGCTTGAGGATATAAGGATGGCTATTGAAGAAATAAATGATTTTATCAGAGGAATGGATGAATATAATTTTGAAAATGACTTAAAAACCAGAAAAGCAGTAGAAAGAAATATTACGATCATAGGCGAGGCAATGGATAGAATACTGAAGTCAAGTCCGGGAATTGCAATTACTGATTCCCGTAAAATTGTCAATACAAGAAATAGGATCATGCATGGGTACGAGAGCGTATCACTAAATTCGGTTTGGTTAATTATCCAAAACAGTTTACCGGTCTTATACAAAGAAGTAAAAGAACTATTGGCTGAGTGATGGTATTATATTATGAAGGCTTCACAGGTGAGCAGATAGCAGAACGAATCATTAATTACAATCAAAGTATATAAATCATGTCTCAATCTAACGCATCAACACAACATACTATGCCAAATAAACCCGCTCTCGGTCAGGACTATCCGAATATCACCAAGTCCACAGAGATATTAAACAAGGCAAAAAAGATCATGCACCCTGTGAGCCAGACACTCGCTAAGAGTCCCGGCCAGTATAGCAAGGGCGTCGCCCCTGTCTATCTCGATCATGGCAAAGGCTCACACGTATGGGATGTCGATGGCAATGAATATATAGATTACAATATGGGCATCGGTCCTCTTTCGCTCGGCTACTGCTATGAGAAAGTAGACAATGCCATCAAGGCACAACTGGAGAAAGGTATCACTTTTTCGCTCATGTCTCCACTGGAATATGAGGCCGCCGAACTGATCAAATCTATCGTGCCAAATACAGAAAGCGTACGTATATCAAAGACCGGCTGTGATGCTACATCAATGGCAGTGCGCCTCGCGCGCGCCCACACAGGCCGCAAGAAAGTAGTCTGCTGCGGTTATCATGGATGGCATGACTGGTATATCAGTACTACTGTCCGTAATGCAGGTATACCTGAAGAGGTTCAGGCTCTCACAAAAACTTTTTCCTACAATAATATTGACTCGCTCAAGGCTGTACTCGACTCTGATGTAGCATGTGTGATACTCGAACCATATGTATTTGAAGCGCCAAAGGATAATTTCCTTCAGGAGCTCGCAAGGCTCACTAAAGAAAACGGTTCACTGCTGGTATTCGATGAAATGTGGAGCGGATTCCGTATCGCACTCGGCGGGGCACAGGAATATTTCGGTGTGAATGCCGATCTCGCTTGCTTCTCAAAGGCTGTCGCCAATGGAATGCCCATCTCATTTCTCACAGGCCGTAAGGATGTGATCGAGCGTGGTGAGACGGATGTATTTATCTTTACAACATTTGGTGGAGAAGCATTGTCACTTACAGCTACGATAGCTACAGTGAATGAACTGAAAGAAAAAAATGTACCAGCATATCTAGCTAAAATGGGCGCAAAACTGAAAGAAGGTTATAATGCTCTCGTCGCTAAACATGGCATGGAGACGATCACGAACTGCGGTGGTTTTGATTGCAGGGGTATTATTAATTTCCTGCCAGGTGCAGGTGATGGACTGGTCATGAAAACACTCATGCAGCAGGAGATGATCAAGCGAGGTATCCTCTGGGGCGGCTTTCACAATATGAGTTTCAGCCACACCGATGCTGACATAGAATATACACTCAAAGCTTACGATGATGTATTGCCGATCATTAAGAAAGCAGTAGCTGATGGCAACGCAAAGGACCTACTGAAAGGTGAAGTATTAGAAATGGTATTCAGAAAAACGAAATATTAAACAGTATTGAGTTTTAGTATTGAGTATTGAGACAATACAATGGGTTATTTATCCTCGTCTCAATACTCATATCTCAATACTCACATCTATTCAATTATGGAATTATTTTCATTAAAAAATAAAACAGCTATCGTCACAGGCGCATGCGGTCTGATCGGCAAAGAACACTGTCGTGCGCTCGCTGAGGCTGGTGCTAATGTAGTCGTGGCTGATATAAATGAAGCTGCTTGCGTAGAATTCGCAGCATCGTTGGAGGCTGCTTCTCCCTCTCCTTCGGAGAGGGCC
>PLSN01000443.1 GCA_003165135.1 Bacteroidota bacterium | reverse complement strand
CCTTATCTTTATCTTCAGCAAGTAGAGAATAAACCTTATAATTACATTATCAGCTCACTCATTACCGTATAGAAAAAAATAGTAATGATTACGCATTATTATGAAAGGTCAAAATAATTTTATCAAGTCAGGGATAGTTTATACTATTCTTGGATTTCTACCTACTGCTTCACGTTTTGTTTTATTCCCGCTGTTCCTGCATTATCTCTCTCCGGAGGACTTTGCCCTGATCAGTTTAAATANNTATACTCCCCACTTTTATCACTTTGGGCTTGGATACATCGATCAACAGGTTCTATTTTGATTTTGTCAAATATCCTAAAATCGAAAAGGCATTCGTATCGACACTGATCATCAGTATATCCTGCACTGCCTTGGTGATTGGCGCTATTTTTACCGGGATCGGGCCTAAACTATTCCTTATCTCGTTCAAAACCCAGCGTTTTTCGTTCTTCCCTTTCGGGATCAGCGCCCTGCTCACAGCCATACCTACCGGCTTATATTCCCTATACTTAAACTATCTGAGGTGCAGGAAAGACCTACAGAATTATGTGATATTAAACCTTGGCTTATTTATTTTTTCATCCTTAGGTGAAGTGATCGGTATCATCTTTCTGAAAATGCCTGTAGAGCATTTGATATGGATCAAACCACTCGTCCTATGGCCTTTTGTGATCGTTGCGACGATCTCCATTCTATGGAAAACCGGTATTCATTTTGAAAGAAGGCTTTTGCGTATAGCTATGAGTTACAGCACGCCGCTTCTACCCCATTTGATATTCGGCATGGTCTTTATCTATACTGACCGTATCATGATCGAAAACAACCTTAATCTCACCTATTTGGCCATTTATAACCTCACTATGGCCATCAGCAACATAATAGATATTTTTGAACAAGCCCTAAGGAATGCTACCTTCCCTAATATCTATAAGCTACTGAAGCAAGACGTAAGTGCCAATGTGGACGCGATCAGCAGGATACACAGCATGAATGGCCTGCTCCTGCTTTCTATTATGGCCGTTGTGGCTATCATGGTACCTATTGGTGATTATTATTTTCTTAAACCGGTATATCGTCCACTGATCTCTCTGATCCCCTTTGCGCTGAATATCTCTGTCATCAGGTTTTTCTATATCGTTTATGCCGAACCATTGTTTTTTTTTAAAAAGGTAAAGCATGTATCTACATCAACTTTTTTACAAGGAATTTTCTCGATCTTGTTTAACTTTTTGCTGATCCCGAGATTTGGATTGATGGGAGCTATCATAGCAAACATTATATCAAAATGTATCCAGGTTATTTTCATTTATTACACTTCCATCAGCATCAAAATATTCAGTTACAGGGTTGGCTTCATTCTGACTTGCATGTTTATCATGATGGTTATCCTTTTAGGCTTGACCTTTAGCTCCAGGTTTCTGATGGACTCAAGGCAGATCGTCCACATACTGGCATCCATACCGCTTATCTTTGTTTCCTTTGCATTTATATACTTTGTACGGAAAAACAACATATCTATAAAGCAACTATGGTAGATATATTCATCACTGACTGTCGGGACAGGTATGACAAAAGCAATCACCACGACAAAATATTATACCGTGAGGGATTCATAGAAGACTGTAGTTTTATTGATAAAGCAGGTATCGAAGACTTTAACAACTCTCTGGTGGGTCTCGAAGATGAGGCTAGCAGATTGATGCTGGAAAGACTAGATGAAGACACCCAAAGCATCATAGAACAGGGTTTGACATTCGGGGCCAATCCCTTCATATCCTCTCTTCCGGTCACAGAAAAAATTCACAGCGTACTTTTTAATTTTAATAAGCATTTTGTAGTCAGGCAGTGTCTGATGCAGCTTGTGCTGGAGCGTTTGTTTGTGCGCCTATCTAGCCCAAAGCTGCCCTTGATCCTGTGTCTGTCAGAGGATTATTATCTCACTCAGGAGATGCCATTCGAGATCAGGTCGGCCACTTACTATAAGGCTTTTAAAAATGTCTATCTGAAATTTTTGCTCAAGCAGGTATACTATTTTTTCCGTCGTCTTTTTTCCAAGTCCACACCTATAGAGAAAACTCAGATAGCAATCGTCATGTACGACATACATAATGAGTTTGAGCTT
This sequence comes from Bacteroidota bacterium, assembly GCA_003165135.1. GTDB lineage: Bacteria > Bacteroidota > Bacteroidia > Chitinophagales > LD1 > UBA1941. Next base: position 608 of record PLSN01000443.1, on the reverse strand, counting down.
TTCAAAAAATTTATGGAGCTCGCGAAGAAGCAGAATAAAGTAGCGATCACTATAATAGTAGTCGATAGCGGCAATCCACCCGAGAAAAAAGTGGATACGACCATGTATACCGGAGGTAATGTGAAGACAGTGCATCTATATGACCAGAAATCCAATTTAATATCTGATTACAGTGGTTTTTATGCTGCGTGCCAAAAGATCGATCCGCTTTATAGTGTCTTTAAAAAGGCTCGATTCTGTGAGGTAGAGGATGTACAATATGCATTCACCGACAATGTCATCTCGCAACTGTCTCCCGATATATGCCTGTATATAAACATCCAGGAGTTTGGCAGGGTAGTCGCCAATGTCTGTGCTAAACATAATATCCCATCGATGTGTGTGGAATATGCTTTTGCTTTTGATACCTATACAATGGAGAAAAGGATACGGTTTGATCTCAGGGCCTGCATGAGTGAGATCACTGCACAAAACTGGATCAAACATAAGGACCCTACTCCCCGGCATGAGGTAATAGGTTTCTGCAAAATAGATGACTGGGCCGAAAAGCTCACCCTCAGGCAAAGGTCCAACGAAAAGCTTTTTGACAATGATAAGCGGACCATATT
>PLSN01000261.1 GCA_003165135.1 Bacteroidota bacterium | reverse complement strand
AGCTGTTGTTGATAACAACCGTTGGAAGTTATTGTAACGTATCCATTCCAGGTATATGTACCAGCAGAATTGACACCCGTGAAGTAATAAGTTCCTGGAGCCAATGTGAAATTGGCACAGCCGGACTGTCCGCAAGTAGGAGTACCGCTAATGACATATTGAGTGATAGAATATGTAGCGCTATTGAGGGTGATATAAATATATCCATAGTTGGGATTATAGGTATAGAAAACCACAGATCCGTTATATTGACAGCTGCCATCACTTTCATTTGCGGCAGAGTTATAATTTAATGCATTAGGATCCATACAGCCATATACTTTTGCGATACATGTTCCGTTATTCTGATTAGCCGCTGCGTTATAATTATACGCAGTTGGATCGGTACAACCATACACTGGTGCTGGTGTTGTGCTACAAGAGGAAAGCGTACAAACAAGATAGAAAGCTATAAGTCCGGTAAATATATTTTTCATATTTTAGGAGTTTTTGGGTTAATTAGGTTATTTCTTTAGCTCATTAAGTTCAAAACTTATTTTTTAATTAAATATTACGCAAAGCAATATCTGTCGGTATTATTCTACTTTGGTGAAAGAGGAGCCATTTTGAGTTCTCCCGACTTTGATCTGCTATCTTCTGTACCACGGCCACCGCCTGCCTGGTCAGAACGTATAGGTGCAGCTANNAATTTTTTTCTTTGACTGAAGCAGACTTTTCATTTGCTGTAGGTGTGTGATTAGCTTTTGGGGTCTCAGCTGTTTTTATTTCTGTAGTTTTCACCTCGGTCTTGGCTTTCACCGGCTCATTTTTTAGAGTTTGGGCATTGATGTAGCCTACAGCAATAAAATTTGCTAAAAAGAGTGCAATCGCAAATTTGATCTTTCTCATGCTTGTTTTTTTTTAGTTATATAATTATGTAAATATAATAATACATGTGTAAATTAAGAATAAATGATTTAATTTAATCAAACTGATGATTTTCATCAATAACCATCCATTANNGCAGCGATATCGGCCTCTATAGATACCTTTGCTGACTCTACGATCTTGCCGATCTGTTTATTGTCCTTGAATACAACAAATGTTGGCACATTAATGATCTGGTATTTATCTGCATATCCGTCCTTGGTTTTCTTTTCCCGATCTACCAGATGGAGGCTGATCTGGGTATCTTTGACTCCGGCAGCATCCATTACTTTATAGAAGCCCGGCAGCAGGTCATGTGTATCACTGCACCATGTCCCGCCAAATACTTCAATACGAAGAGATCCGGCCTGCAGGCTGATGACCTTAATGGACTTGACATCTGGCTGATATTTATCGTACCCTGCGCGGAACCAACCGAATGCTTTATCATTTATCAGGGTGTTCTTATCGGTATTGCCTACCAGCATTTTGCTGCCATCTTTATCTCTTGTTACCATGAGGCCATTTTTAGGAGTACAGGATGCGAGTATAAGCAGTGCCACATATATGAGTCTACTGTTGAAATTCATATTGCAATGATACTATGTTTATATCCCTCTGTCAGCATATCATTGTCCATAATTTGGCAGAAAGGTAGGCGCTGCCGGAAGGTAAGGGCTAGGCTTAGTCTTTATAGCTGAAGGGGGTTCTTTTGACGGCTTTTTCACGTTACTGGCAGTAGACGCCCTTTGAACTGAAGACACATTGCTTGATGACCCACTTTTTTCTCCCGATGGTGAATGTTTGAAATAAGTACTATTGGATATAATATTACTTCCATTTACAGTATTATGTCCGGTACCCGATGCACTATGAGTTCCATTAGTACCGGTGGTATGGCTGGAGGTACTGGTGTGGCCAGAGGATCCAGGGCTGCTATTAAAATAATGTTTGGTAGTATTATTATGGCCATTCGAATTGGCGTGTCCGGATGAGCTATTATGGCTGGATGAGTTGTAGGAGCCGGAGCTATGGCTTGAATAAGTGTGTCCGCTATATCTGCCCGAACCGGTGGAGTATGCCGGGATAGTATACGTCACCCCTGNNAGCATACTTTATCTGATAAAGATAGCAAATATCTTTTTGAGCCCGAAATATGAAATTTGCAGATACATTTACCTTGGGAAATTATTTCAGCAAACAACAAACAAATGGACACCTATAATTATCTTCTTTTCATACATATCTGCTGGTATATAATAGGCCTATACTGGTTAGTGAATGCCTGGAATACCAAACAAACTGTCCGCAAACAAAATCCAGCTCTCAGATGGGCATATGTGCTGGCACTTGTCATTTCGTTTGAACTTTTATACTCGCCGTCTCAGAGTATAGCCTGGCTACGAATTCAGATATTGCCCCAAAATGACATAAGCGGAATAATCGGATGTTCCATGTGTGCTCTAGGGATATTGTTTGCTATCTGGGCACGATATACACTCGGCCAAAACTGGAGCGGAAATGTAACACTCAAAGCTGGCCATGAACTGATACGCTCCGGCCCATACAGTATTGTCAGGCATCCTATATACACCGGAGCGCTGCTGGCCATATTAGGTTCGGCCTGTGTGACAGGTGAACTGAAAGGCTTTATCGCAGTTCTGGTTTGCTTTCTGGGTTTCCTGCATAAGCTCAGGATGGAAGAAGATTTTATGATGGCTGAGTTTCCGGATCAATACCCCGACTATCGAATGAAAGTGAAAATGCTTATCCCATTTATATTTTAGTACCACTTGGATAGTATATAGTTCACTACTGAAACTAATGTCTAATAATTATTGAAATAAAGGCGTCCTTCTATTAACGCAATTTCTATTTTAACATCATATATATCAAATGGGCCTAGAATAAAAAAACATCACTGTAGTGGATCCAGAAGAAAAGCAAAAAACAAGGATAAATAACGGAACTGTCAGAGCGACATGCTTTGCCATATTTTTATCGTTCCTGCTCAGCTCCTGTCTGCATCACAAAGAGCCCCCAAGAGCCCATCATAAGGCCAACATAAACTATCCACAGCTTTTCGCCAAGCTGCAAGGCACATGGATATCTTATGAGTATATGCTTAATCTCAGCAAAACAAATTCGCCAGCTCAATCTGCCGCATTTATGGAGGGTATATTCAGCTTTACTATAGATTCAAACCGATTGGCANNCCTTTGACTCTCCGGACTCATTGCATCAGTATACCATTGGTATAAACAAAACAAAAAATACTGACAATGAACAGCAAAGCCAGGGCGTCGATAATATCACCAGAATAAAAATAGATTCACCTTATCTTACTATCTACACTAGTACATTCGATAGTGTGCGTTATGTATTTTATGATAACCTGCCCAGGAATACAGCTTCTGACTATGCGATCAGGCACTATACTACAGCGGCGCTTTTCAGAGGGGAGTATTATACAGCCGATTCAAATATGATATTCGGTTCGAGCAGAATATATTTCGATCCCCAAAAAATAGGCCGCATATATGGTTCTCCGGTATATGATTCTTTTGACATCAATGTCAACCTGCTCAGC
>PLSN01000215.1 GCA_003165135.1 Bacteroidota bacterium | reverse complement strand
AAAACGTGCAGTGGAATCGCCTTTGCCGGCATTGATGTCAGCGGTAGCCATGAGTGCCTGAGCATTGTCAGGTTCTATCTCTAGTATTTTCTGATAGATCTCGGCGGCCTTGTCTTTCTTGTTGTTGAGAGCATATAACTCAGCCAGCATGCCCATGTATTGTACTTCACCTGGATAGGCGTCGATCAGTTTTTGTATCTCGGCTACTGCATTGTCAAACTTGTTTTCCTTCAGGTAGATACGTTCTTTCTGTAGCACGACACTTTCCTCGAGACCATAGTTCTTTTCAAACTGGTCATAGGTCTTGATAGCGAGGTCAGGCTGGTTGGTTTGGAGGTATAGATAGGAGAGGTCAAAGTAGTTGTCAGGGTCATTAGGGCTAAGCTTGATCAGTTGCTCATATGATTTTATGGCATCTTTGGTATTATTCTTTTTCATCTGGATGGCTGCAGTCTGCTCCAGATACCACTTATTATTAGGGCTTAACTTGACAGCTTCATCAGATTCTACTAATGCCTCATCAAATTTATTGGCGCCATAGAGGAGGGTTGCGACCTCGTAGTGGGCATCTGCATTTTTTGGGTCTATCTTGAGGACATCCTGAAATTTTTTCAATGCCTCATCATAGTCCTCGATGGCCTTGTCCCTTTGGCCATCCATAAAAGCCCTGTCCAATGACACTTTCTGCTCATCAGTGAGCTTGGTGGCAGTGTCAGATACCGCTTTATTGCTCGTCTTGCACCCGCCGATAAGCAGGAGCAATACTAAAGGAATGCATATGTTTTTTATGGATAAGGTCATTTACTATTCGGTTGTTACATAGTCCCCGATACTGAGGTCCTCTGATTTTCCAAGCAATTTAGTATTATTTCCAACCATTGAGTTTTCAATTAACTTATTTTTCAAAACAGAGTTGGACTGAATGATGCTTTTTTTAATCACAGAATTTTCGATCACGGTGTTCTTTCCTACTGAAACATAAGGCCCTACCACAGAGTCTACGATCACGACGCCCTCATCTATGAAACTAGGCTCAATGACGACAGAGTTGACGATCTTGGCTGTCTCATGGACAAGTTTGGTGCCTTTGAGATAGCCCAGATAGACCGCATTGGTATCAACAGTAGCGTTTTTATTGCCGCAGTCGAGCCAGTCCTGTACTATACCACGCTCGAACTTTGCGCCTTTGCGCTTCATGTTTTCCATCGCATCGGTCAGCTGGTATTCGCCTTTGCCCATGATGTTGTTGTCTATGAGGTATTGCATTTCAGCTCTGAGCTCAGCTCCCTCACGGAAGTAGTAAATGCCAATGATAGCAAGGTCAGAGACGAATTCCTTTGGTTTCTCGACGAAGTCAGTGATAGCACCGGTTGCGTCCAGCTTCACCACACCAAAGGCAGATGGGTCAGCTACTTTCTGTACAAAGATCACACCTTCTTTGGCGGTTTCAAGCTTGAAGTTCATCTTAAACAATGTGTCTGCGAATGCCACAATGACGCGGTCATTCAGAAAGTCTCCAGCACAAAGGATCGCGTGAGCTGTACCCAGCGGCTGGTCCTGATAGCGTATATGGCCGGGTATACCTATGCTGTAGGCTATGGCATTCAGATGCTCTTCGATCTTCTTACCAAAGTCCTCCCGGATAATGAAGACCACATTGTCTATTTTCTCATCTGTAGATTTGATGAGGTCCTCTACCAATCGCTGTACAATCGGTTTGCCGGCTATCGGCAGCATAGGTTTGGGGATGGTCAGCGTGTGCGGCCGCAGGCGGGTGCCCCAGCCCGCCATAGGGATTATGATATTCATGCTTCAGGTTTTTGTGTCACAGAGAAATTTCGACTTACCAATATAAAGGATAATACTCCAAATAGTATCACTGATGCTGTCTGAAAGGACCAGACCAGCCAGCCAAATCCAAACCCGACTGTGAAGGCTACCTTGTAAAGTACTAACACAGCTCCTATAGTAGCAGGATAAGCACCCAGGCCGCCCGGAGATATAATAAAGGCAAAGCCCCCGAAAAACAAGCATGCCATTCCCGGCCATACTCCCAGATGGGCTGTCTCAGGCAGGCCGAGGAAACATATATATATCATCATAAAATACATAAACCAGATCAAAAAGGAGTAAAAGATAAACAGCAATGGATTATCGAGTTTCAAAATTGAGGCCAAACCATGCAATATACCGGTGATAAAGCTCCATACCTTGCCCAGTATATGATGATCTCTCATATAGTAGAGAAAATATAACAAGCCCGAACCAAGGGTAACAATGGCTACTATGAGCAGAATGCCTCCATAGCCTGTCGTCAGTTGTTTGATATTGCCGGAGTAGTGGGCCAGGATCGTATTGTTGAGCAAGTCAAAGAGCAACTGATACTGAAACGCCATAAGTAGTGCGCCTACTATCAGGATGCTGACCATATCCACCATCCGCTCCAGCACCATAGTGCCGATAGATTTGTCCAGAGGGATATTATCCGTCTTGTACAGCAAGGTGCAGCGGGTCACCTCACCCAGACGCGGGAAAACGAGATTGAGTGCATACATCACAAAGACACTACTAGTCACATTCATCCGGCTGGGCTGGTATCCTACCGAGTTGAGTAGTTGTTTCCACCTTTCGGCGCGTACCACATTGCTCATCATACCTATCATGGGCCCTATGATGAGCCATTTGTAGTTAGCTCTTTTGAAGATACCGGTGATGTCAGTTATATCTTTAGGCGTGAGTTTGCTGGTTGTGAACCATACGATGAATATCCCTATTCCAAGCGAGATGATGAGTTTAAGGATATTGCCGAGGGTCTTTGACATGGTGGGGTCCTCCTGCGAGGATTTAATTAATCAGTTACCTTGTTAGAAGCAGTGACGTGGACTGTGACCGGCACATGTTTCTTATACTCTTCCATAGTCACCTGACAGTAGGAGATGACGATGATGATATCACCCACTGCTACTTTGCGGGCAGCGGGGCCGTTCAGGCATATGGTGCCGGAGCCGCGTTCACCTTTGATGACGTATGTTTCAAGGCGTTCGCCGTTGTTTACATTCACTATCTGCACGCGTTCATGCTCATAGACATTGGCGGCCTCCATGAGGTCCTCATCTATAGTGATCGAGCCGATATAGTTGAGGTCTGCCTGGGTCACCGTAGCACGGTGGATCTTTGATTTATATACTGTAATGGTCATAGCGGGTGCAAAACTAGGTTTAATTTGACAAAATGAAAATCCTAAGCAGTAATGCGGAAAAAAAACATTAAAGGCAGGAAAAGGGTTTTGACTAATATTGTATCCATAAATCTCTCAATGAATTGCACCATAGTGACCATAGGCGACGAACTGCTCATAGGGCAGACCATAGATACTAACTCTGCATGGATAGGCCAGCAACTAAATGGCATCGGTGCCAAAGTATATGAGATACTCTCCGTGAGTGATAATGCAGACCATATCCTCGATGGCCTGCGCCGCGCCAGCAGCCAGTCAGAGATAGTACTGATCACAGGTGGCCTCGGGCCGACCAAGGACGACATTACCAAACATACCTTATGTCAGTATTTCGGGGTCAAAGAGGTTTATCACGAGGAGACCTTTGAGAAACTGAGGGTCCTATTTGAAAAGCGTGGTCTCGCCATACTCGAGCTCAATAAGAAACAAGCCATGCTCCCTTCAAACTGTGAGGTCATTCCAAATGACCGTGGCACTGCGCCGGGGATGTGGTTTGATGTAAATGGAGTAGTATATATGTCAATGCCCGGTGTGCCCTATGAGATGAAGCAGATGATGACCAACTATGTCCTGCCGAAACTCGCACAGCGATTTACTTTCCCGCACATCATCCACCGCAATCTCATGACCTGCAGCATTGGTGAGTCCAGCATCGCTAAGATACTCGATGAGTTTGAGACGCAACTGCCCGCATGGATGAAGCTCGCCTATCTACCTGACCTTGGTATAGTCAAACTAAGGTTATCTGCCTATGAAGTCACCACAGCTGAAGCTGAGGCTGAGGTAGACAGGGAGTTTGACAAGCTAAAAGAATTGATGAAAGAATACTCCTATGCTCACGAGGATATCAAACTCGAGGAACTGATAGGTAACTTATTTCTCGCACGTGGGAAAAAATTTGCCCTTGCCGAAAGCTGCTCGGGAGGTTATGCGGGTCATCTGGTCACGAGTATACCGGGTAGTTCGAGGTACTTCGAGGGCTCAACTGTCACTTATTCTTATCAGATGAAAGAGGCCATACTCGACGTGAAAAAAGAAACACTCGAATCACAGGGAGCAGTAAGCGAGACCTGTGTCAGAGAGATGCTTGAGGGTTTGCTGCGAGTGAGTATAGCGGATTATGGTGTGGCTATATCAGGCATAGCCGGCCCTGATGGCGGCACACCGGAGAAGCCCGTCGGCACTGTTTGCTTTGCAGTGGGGGACAGAGATCAGATCATCACAAAGACACTTCATTTATTTCCTCGCAGGATGGAGAATATCCGCCTGTCGTCTATCACCGCTTTGAACCTGCTTAGGAAGTTTGTACTGGGGGAACTCAAGTAACACAATCTAAAACTGGAGCCCCACCTTGAAAGAGACAGCTTGACTTTTTAAATAGCTGTACCAGGTATATAGCGTGTAGTAATCAGTGCCGAAGTAGTTACCATTATACTGAGCATAATTAAGGCTGATGTTCGTATCATAATACTTGTAACTCAGCGAAAAGACAAGAGCCGTTTTCGGATTTAACCGTACCCGCCATCCCAGAGATGGGCTTACCATAAATCCACTGAAAAAATGATAGCGGCTAAAGTAATCGCCCTGCCCATCGCTTATTGTCACATTGCTTATCACTCCGTTATAACCTATGGCCAATTCCAGAAAAGGACTATTGTGTTTTCTGGTGAAATTTAACCTGAAATCCGCAAAAAAAGGAAGCATATAGAGCTCCCTGTTTGATATTTCCGTGCCAAAACCAAAGCCCACAGTAAAGAGGGGCGATTCCTGATAAGAGTTGATAAAATGAAGAGAGAACATGGAAGCACTATTGCTCTGGCTTGTTGGTATCATATAAGTATATCCGCATTCCAGAATACCTGTATACCCCATTTTCTTGAAACCATATATCTGAGGTCTTGGAGGTTTTACAGGTTTTTCTTTTTCTATTTTTTTGATTTCATCAGCACGGTAACTGAACTCCCTGTGCCCGCTTTCCAGTTTTATGGTGCCGGTAGAGTCTTTTTCAGTTATTACCCCCATTATCACAAAACCACTTTTCAGATATATCCGATCTCTAGGTGCTATTGTAGCACTGTCTTTTTGAGCAAAAGAAGAAAAAGCAAATAAACAAAACAGGAGCAGAATAAGGGTGTTTTTCATAGCAGAGCGTTATCAGGATCAAAATTAAAAATCCAGCTGATAAATTTTATCACAGCGTCTCAAAATACTCCACGATCTTTCTTTTGAGCAGTTCCTCCTGCTCCTTCATACTCAGCGGTGGTATACCTTTGATAGCTTCATAGTGTGGCCAGCTTTCTTCATCAGTACCCATGAGTTTGTAGTAGCCTTCGGTACTGAGCAACCTGCAAACAGCTACATGCATCAGGTTGAGTTTTTCTTCTTTTTCCCATTTCTCTTTGACTATCCCAACCTCATTCATGCCGATGATAAACAATATCGCATTCAGGTCCGGCCGCTGCCCGAATTCCTCCTTCACACGGTTGCGTACCTTATACCATCGCAGGGCAAAGTCACTACTGTCAGCTTCAGCTTTTTCATTGAGCAGGGGCATTTTATCAAAATTAGTTAGTGCAAAAGTACACTATTCTCACCGTGCTTTAACCTGCAAAAGTGGATTGTGCTATCATAGCTATCCGCGGTGCCTGTCTTTGGCATTCTTGTTAATTAACAGCAAATTGCCCTATACTGATTGGTCAAAAAATGCATATTCTTTCACCTCTGTTAAATTTAATTAACTTCGCCCCACTTTTTTTAATCAAATGTTATTATTGTCCACTTTTTAGAAAAGCACTATAAACTACACACATTTATGATTCGTAAAGCCATATTTTCTGTTCTCGTACTTTCGTCTTTTGCATCGTTTTCCCAAGGCACGGATAAGAGTTCCGTCATATTCACTGTAGCCGGTGATCCCGTTACCGTCGGGGAGTTTGAATATGTTTATACTAAGAACAACATCAACAACCAGGCGGACTACAGTGAGAAATCACTGACAGACTACCTGAACTTGTATGAAAATTTCCGCCTCAAGGTCAAAGAAGCGGAGGCGATGAAACTGGATACCATTTCTAGTCTGAAAACGGAACTCGAAGGCTACCGCAAGCAGCTCGCCAAGTCATACCTCACTGACAAGGAGATCACTGATCAGCTGATACAGGAGGCATACAATCGCTCTAAACAGGAGGTCAACGTGAGCCATATACTCGTCGGCTGCGATGAAAATGCAAACCCTGCCGATACCCTGGCTGCCTATAAGAGAGCACTAGAGCTTCGCGCTCGCCTCGAGAAAGGAGAAGACTTCGCCAAACTGGCCAAGGAAAGTGCCGACAAATATAAAGGCGACCCATCTGCTAAAGATAATGGCGGACTGATCGGCTGGTTCACAGTGTTTCAAACCGTTTATCCTTTTGAATCTACAGCATACAACCTGAAGCCCGGCCAGATATCTGCACCGGTGCGCACACAGTTTGGCTATCACATCGTAAAGCTCAATAACATCCGTCCGGCTCAGGGTGAGATACATGTAGCCCATATCCTGCTTAAGTTTGGAGAGAAGGCCACAGATGCTCAGAAAGCCGCTGTCAAAGATAAAATAGACTCTATCTATAACCTGATATCTCAGGGCAAACTGACATGGGAAAATGCAGTGACTGCATTCTCTGAAGACCGTACCTCAAAAAGCAAGAAAGGTGAATTGCAGTGGTTTGGGGTAGGAAGGATGATGCCTGAATTTGAGACTGCCGCTTTCGATCTAAAGAAAGACGGCGATATCAGCAGGCCTGTAAAGACAACTTACGGCTGGCATATCATCAAGAGACTGGAAAAGCGCGATCTGGCGCCATTCAGCGAAGTAAAGAACGACTTCAAAAAGAAAGTAGAGCGCGACTCACGCTCATCTGTAGCCAAGACCAAACTCGTGGATCGGATCAAAAAAGAAAACAACTTCTCTGAGATGGCGGCCAACAGAAAAGCATTCTTCGGTTCAATTGATTCTGCTCATATCGCTAATGGCTTCCACAAGGACTCAGTCAAGTTCAGCGATGCTACACTCTTTATTCTCGCAGGTAAAACATACTCTACTACTGAGCTGGCTGCCTATATACAGAAGGTCGCTAAGAAGCGTAAAGACAAGAACAAGGACGGCCTGCTGAATGAGTACTATGATGGTTTTGTAACTCAGAAGTGTCTCGACTATGAGGAAAGCCAGCTGGAAAAAAAGAAACCTGAGTTCGCCAATCTGATGAAGGAATACCGCGATGGTATCCTGCTGTTTGAACTCACTGACCGTCAGGTATGGGGCAAAGCCACTAAGGACACTATCGGCCTTCAGTCTTTCTTTGATGCCAATAAGACTCACTACATGTGGAAGGACCGTGCTGATGCTGAGATATTCAACTCTACTGACACCAAGATAGCTGAGGAGGCCCGCAAGATGGCTGAGAAAGGCAAGTCTGTAGAGGAGATCCAAAGCAAACTAAACAAAGAAGGCAGCCGTAGCAAGGTATCTGTCATCAGCGGCAAATATGAGAAAGGCCAGTATGATGTGGTCGACAAAACCAACTGGGTAAAAGGCCTCACTCCGGTGACCAAGCTCAATGACAGCAGCTATCAGTTCATATTTATCAAAGACATCGCAAAGCCCGAACCTAAGACACTGAAAGAAGCCAAAGGCTATGCAGTATCTGACTATCAGGAGTACCTGGAAAAGAAATGGCTGGCTGACCTGCGCAATAAATACACGATCAATGTCAATCAGGCCGTATTCAAATCATTGATAAAAAAATAATTCCTTACGGTATAATGTTATTTTTGAAAGGTGCAGTGCTAATACCAGCTGGACATTAAAGCTAACATTTTGTCAATGGGACGGGGGACGAAGGACGAGAAAGCGGAAACTACGTCACTCGTCCTTTGTCACTCGTCCCTTTTTTTACATTGCACCTTTTGTTTTTTATATGAAGCAGTCACCGTCATATCAGTCCGGATCTATATCACGGCTTTATTATATCGCCCTCGCTATGATATATATAGCGGCTTCGCTTTCATCCTGCAAATACTTTACCCACAAATCACCTGCACGGGGTGAGAAGGTCATAGCACGCGCCAATGACGAATATCTCTACCTCTCTGACATATCGGCCCTGATCAAAAATGTCCCACCCGGGGACTCTGCTGCATTCATAGTCAACTATGCCGACTCATGGGTGCGCCGCAGGCTCCTGCTCAAAAAAGCAGAGGAAAATGTCCCCTCTGATGAGCTCGGCATTGACAAGAAAGTAGAGGACTACCGCCAGTCGCTGCTGCTCTATGAATATGAGAAAGGCCTCATCAACCAGAAACTCGACAAAGGCGTCAGCGATGCAGAGATCGAGGACTTCTATGCCAAGAACAAAGACAAGTTCACACTCGAGAGTGATATCTATGACATACAGTATGTGCAGATACATACAGATGCTGCCGATCTGGACAAAATGCGCCCCATCATCCTAGCTCCTCGTACCAACGACGATACGCTGAAACGCGAAGGTTATGCGAAGGCTATGGCCACAGCGTATTCATTCGCGGATGACAACTGGATGGCATCATCTGCCGTGCTCAAACAGTTCCCGATCACGACCGATCAGATCAAGGTACTGGCACAGACAGCCAAATTCACAGAGTTCAAAAACAACCGGGACAGCTACTTCATACTCATCAGGAGTACCCGGCATATGGGTGACCCGTCACCGCTTGAGTTTATCCGAAACCAGATCAAGGAGGTGATCGTCAACAAAAAGAAGGTCATCCTCATCCAGAAGATCTACGACGGCATCTACCAAGATGCCCTCCGGTCCGGCAAATGCGAGGTGCTGGTCAGGAAGTAAAAACCTGCACTATTTTTCCACTTACACATATTTTTAATCCATATTTCCGATTATTGAATAAATTTTCAAAGTAAAATTATATCAATGAAAATAAGATACTTAAGAATATTTATAGATATAATTAGTAAATTTAAAATGTATAATTTATATTAGTTTTTTTTATAAATCAACACTTGTTATTTGGCTATTATTGTTTATTTGGTTTCAGTCATGGCTCCTTGAACAACTTTGTGGAAAGCTCTGCCGCAGCATATCTCTATACTTTCCGGTAGACATTATTGGATGAATCATTTATTTGCTTTAATGGCTTATTAAATACAAATATAGCAATATTTGAATACACTTCCAAATGCATTTAACCGATACACACAATATTTCTCAGCTGAAGGGCGAACTGGACTAAAAACAGCAAAGAAATTAGTAGTTTCCACCTGTGTTCGGTCATGTGACCGTATCACTCATAGTGCGCTGAGCTTCCCATCCCTTCGCCGCACACAATATTTCTCCCCGATGTATGTTATTATTGCCAAATTGAGAATTTGGTGATGAGTGATAGGCCATAGTTTCCTGCCACCCGCCACCTGTCACCTGCCACCTGACTATCGTTTAAGCTTATTTGGGTGTCTTTAACCGGATAAATTATTATTTTGCAAGCCTTATCAATATGAATAAATTGAGAAAAATAGCAGTTTTTGCGGCAGTTCTGGTGCTGGGCTTGAGCCTTTCTGCCCAAAATAACAACGCCGACAGGGTGATAGCCATCGTAGGCGACAATATTATCCTGAACTCTGAGATCGAGATACAGTATTATCAGCAGCTGCAGAATGCTCAGGGCATCGCCCTGCCTCCCGATACTCGCTGCCGTCTCCTTGACAATCTCCTGCTCGACAAAATGTTTCTCGCGCAGGCCAATCTGGATAGTCTCACTGTGACCCAGGATGAGATAGATGGGGAGCTCGACCGCCGTGTCAAATACTTTATGAGCATGTTTGGCTCCAAAGAGAAAATGGAGGAATACTATGGCAAAAGCGTGCTGGAGATGAAGGAGGACTTTACCGATGATATAAAAAACCAGCTGCTCAGCGACAAGATGAAAGGCAAGATCTTTACCGGTCTCAAGGTGAGCCCGCAGGAGGTCAAGGAATTCTTTGCCAAAATACACAAGGACAGTATCCCCTACTTCAATTCTGAACTTCAGATCGGCCAGGTGGTCATGTATCCCAAAGTCACCGATGAAGAAAAAGAAACAGCTAGACAGAAGATCGATAAGATCAGAAAGGATATACTGGGCGGTGCGGATTTCTCATTGCAGGCCATTCTTTACTCAGAGGATCCCGGCTCTGCATCTGACGGCGGCAATCTCGGTATCATAGAGCGCGGCGAGCTGGTACCGGAGTTTGAGGCGGTGGCATACAAACTCGATGAGCACAAAATGAGCGAGATCGTGGAGACGCCTTTTGGCTATCACCTCATCATGGTCGATGAAAAACGTGGAAACAAACTCAAGCTGCGCCATATCCTCATCAAGCCGAAAACATCGTATACTGACCTCATAGCTGTCAAAAACAAGATAGACAGCGTGCAGCATGCGCTGTCTGTGGACTCTATGTCTTTTCGTGAGGCTGTGGCGGGATATTCGGATGATGAGCAGTCGAAACTCAATGGTGGCCTCATCACTAACCCCAAGACCCAAAGTACCTATTTCGAAAAGGCAGACGTAGACGGCACACTGATCTTCACACTCGATAGGATGAAAGTAGGCACATACTCTGAGGTACTGCCATATAGTTTCACAGACAAGACAGGGGAGAAGAAAGAAGGCTACAGGATCGTATACCTCAAGTCCGAGTCCAAACCACACAAGGCAAGCCTTGAAACAGATTACTCCAAGATACAATCAGCAGCGAAACAAAAAAAGCAGCAGGAAGAGCTTACTAAATGGATAGGACTGAATAAAGGCCATGTTTTTNNAAAATGGTACGGCGCAGGCCAGGATGAATGAGTCGGATAAAATAATTTAAAACCCTCAAAGGGTTACAAACCCTTTGAGGGTTGATGATACTTTGAGATAAACTATTGAAAGAAATGTATAAATCAGATGTCGAAGCTTTAGATGCATTTGCTCAGAAATACAAGGACCTGAAATCCGAGATAGCCAAAATAATAGTAGGACAGGACGAGGTCGTATCCAATATTCTGATTTCGATATTCAGTGACGGGCACTCCCTGCTCATAGGTGTGCCGGGACTCGCCAAGACCCTCACCGTGCAGACCATAGCCCGAATACTCGACCTGAGCTTCAATCGTATCCAGTTTACCCCTGACCTCA
>PLSN01000176.1 GCA_003165135.1 Bacteroidota bacterium | reverse complement strand
CTCTATTCTCTGTTCTCTATTCTCTAATGCTCAGGATATCCACTTTACCCAGTTCAATTTCTCTCCGCTCAATGAGAATCCCGCGAATACGAACCTCTTTGACGGAGATATGCGCTTCGTAGGAAATTTCAAAAATCAATGGCAATCAGTACCGGTGGCTTATAATACCGCCTCGGCATCTATGGATATGAATTTCGTAACGCTGAAAAATCATGACAGGATAGGTGGTGGCTTTTTATTTTATTATGACAGGGCGGGTGACTCGCATTTCACTTCGCTTAATGTGGCTGCGTCTATCAGCTATCAGTTAAACTTTGGTAAGAATGATGCGCATACGATCTGTTTCGGGTATCAGATAGGATTTGTCAATCGATCTTTTGATTACACTAAGCTCTTTTTCGATAATCAGTTCAACGGCGATGCTTTCAATCCCAATATCAATCCAGATGAAGCATTCAGCAAAACCAATTTCTTCTTTCTCGATATGGGCGCCGGACTGACATACAAATGGAATAAAGGCATCAGGAAAAACCTGACCGTAGGCTTCTCTATCGATCATTTCAATACACCTTCGCAGAGTTTTTATTCTGACCTTTCAGTAAAATTGGCGCCGAGATATAATATTAATGTGAAGGGTGATTTCAAAATATCTAAGAGGTGCGATCTAGTGCCGGAATTTTTGTGGCAGCGTCAGGCCACACAGCAGGAGTTTACGCCCGGTATGCAGCTGAAAACTTATCTCTCTATGAAGTCATATTCCCGTATCGCTCTTAATACTGGCGTATACTATCGTATAGGCGACGCACCCGCAGCATTGGTAGGTATGGATTACAACAACCTGCAGGTGAATTGCAGCTATGATATCAATACCTCCAGTTTCACACCTGCCAGCCGAAATAATGGCGGCTTTGAAATATCGCTGATCTATATACTTTCGAACATAAAAAAATTAGGTACCAATTTTGCAAACTGCCCTATTTTTTAAAAATACTTCTCGTCACACTCTGAGATATAAAGCGATCCTCTTCATGGGGATTTTCTTTTATACCCCAAGCTTTATACATGCTCAGTCTGCCAAGCAATACATCTCATATGGCGATGAAGCAATGAGAAAAGGGGATTGCTATAATGCTGCAATATATTTCAAACAAGGTCTGCGGAAATTTGAGTTTAACCTCGAGATGGAATACAAATATGCCGAAGCGCTGAGAGGGTATAACGATTATAAAAATGCAGCAGATGCATACAAAAAAGTGGTACAGGACGATGTGACCCATGAATATCCGATGGCAATATTCTGGTATGGAACGATGCTTCATTACCTGGGAAAATATGAGGCAGCCATCGCACAGTTCAAGAAGTTTCAGACCAGGTACAAGGAGAAAGGCTACTACAGGGACAAAGCCCAGCAGGAGGTCGAGTCATGCAGCTGGGCAACTGTAAATGCAAGAGATACCACACAGCTCAAAATAATTCATCTGCCGGAGGGTGTAAATACATCCTACTCCGAAACAAATCCATTCGAAGACCCTAATGGACATTTGCTGTACTCATCACTGCGCGACCAGAGCACAAACAAAAAGAAACCGAAATTTCTCGCGAGAATATATCAAAGTGATTCAGCCTACATGTCCTCTAAAATTTTTGTTATACCTGGAACTGATCTGTCTCAGCATATAGCCAATGGTGCTTATTCGCCTGATATGAAGCGTTTTTATTTTACCGTATGTGAAGCGGCGGAGGAAAACAAATCGCTGTTACGCTGTGACATTTATATAAGCTATGTAAAACATGATACGCTCATAGATGCAAAAAAATTAGATGAAAATATCAATTACAAAGGGGCTACATCTACGCAGCCTAATATTGGTATTAATGAAAAAGGGGAAGAGATATTGTATTTCGTGAGTGACAGGCCGGGAGGCTATGGCAAGACAGATATATGGATGAGCAAAATACTCAAGGATAGCGGCTATCAGGACCCTGTGAACCTCGGCGCTCAGATCAATACCGAAGATGAAGAGTTCTCACCGTTTTATGATAGCCATAAGCATAAATTATACTTTGCATCAAACTGGCACTATGGTTTTGGCGGACTTGATATTTTTGAGACCGAGATCAAACATGGGGAATGGTCTATACCACGAAACCTTGGCCATGCAGTTAATTCCTCTCAGAATGATTTTTATTTCTACGAGAGCGCTGATCGCTCAAAAAATTATTTCGCGTCAAATCGCAAAGGATCTTTCTATATCAAATCCGAGACTTGCTGCAATGATATATGGATGTATGAAACCGGTACGAAGATCGAAGTGCCGAAGAGAGTGGATACTTCCGAGGTGAAGATCACAGCATCGGTGAAAGTAGATACACCTGAGACGAAGACCCCTGCATCGATGCAAATGGATACACCTGTTACAAGGATCACAGCAGAAGTAAGGATCGATTCATCGGAGATAAAAAATACGATAGCAGTCAATGTTGGCACCCCAACTAATACAATAGCTGAGGTAAAGAGAGAGGCAGCCTTTGTCCCGCCATCCACAGCTCTTGTCTCGCATGCAGATACTCCAAGGGTATTGATAGATAAAACTATTACCAGGATCAAACAACTGCTGCCTGTCACGCTTTATTTTCACAATGATGAACCCGAGTGCTGCAACCTGGAGGACACGACCACATTAAATTATATCTATACCTATCAGCAATATTGGAACCTGCTGGATAAGTACAAAAAGGAATTTGACAAAGGCCTGGCTGCGGACCAGAAAACTGCTGCCGATCAGGCTGTCTTTAATCTCTTCACTGATAAAGTTGAAAAAGGCTTTCGCGATCTGGTACAGTTCAGCGCACAGCTTGTTGACCTGCTGCAGTCAGGACAGAAGATAGAGATCACTATACAGGGCTATTGCTCTCCGCTCAACTACAGCGAGTATAATATCAAGCTTGGCTATCGTCGTATAGCATCTCTGCGAAATTACTTCTATCATTATCGTAGTGGTATATTGATGCCATACATTGATAGCGGCAAACTGGTACTGAAAAATGAATCACTCGGCAAGGAAAGAGCCGCAAAGAATGTGAGCGACAATCGCGAAGACACACGAAATTCCGTCTACAATCCCGCAGCTGCTGTTGAACGCAAAGTGGAGATCATCTCTGTTGAGATAAAATAGAAAATTCACTGACTAAGTAATAAGCCCTGAAAGGGCAAAAGCATATGGCACATGGCATCGCTATCTGTATCATAATGAATGGAATTATATTATATTCGTACCGATAATAAATGACAGTAGTGGCGAAGAGCAATACAGATAAAAATAAAGGGAAGAAAAATCCTTTCGAGAAGTTTTACCAGAAGAAAGCTACTATATCTGAGGCAGACTTAGTGCCTGTCAAAAAACCTGCACGTCCTTCGACCATATCAAAGAAAAAAGCTGACGTACCCGCTACCTCACTGGATTCCAAGATCCAGAAGCGACTTAGTAAACTCACAGAAGGAGACCTGCCGGCAGTGGTTGAGGCTCCGATGGAGAGCATGCGCCTCAATAAATTTCTCGCACATGCAGGCATCGCATCACGCCGAAAAGCAGATGAACTCATAGCTGAAGGTAAGGTCAAAGTGAATGGGGAGGTGATCAAAGAGATG
>PLSN01000427.1 GCA_003165135.1 Bacteroidota bacterium | reverse complement strand
TGTTATTTCTATCTGTGTGAGTACCTCTGATACATTCCCGTTTTGTATCATCAGCATGCCCTGTGTAGGATTAGGATAGACATTGATATTGGCGAGTGTCAGTTCATTGAGGCCGTCATTGAGCTGCACGACCACACTGTCTATACTGGTACAGTGCGCCCTGTCAGTTGTGGTTACATAATAGGTTCCCGCTGCGAGGCCTGTGATAATAGCAGTGCTATCGCCATTGCTCCAGCTCCATGTGTATGGTGGGTCACCGAGTGTATCAGACACGGTAGCCGTTCCGTTTGGGGCAGTCGGAGATGTGCTGCTGGTCGCTGATATCCTTGATACTATTGGCTGATGCGTGAGGGCCTTGATCAGAGATACCGCAGATATGACCGAAAATTCACCACACTCTTCATGGTCATAAGCTGGATTTATATCAAAAGTATCTATCATAGTCGCCCCATTCTGTACGAAATGGTTGTAGGCTACAATAGAATTCTGATATGGAACATATTCGTCATCTATACAATACATGAGATATACAGGTGAAGTAGGTGCCCAGTTATACACATCATTCTGACTGAACAACTGCCTCACAATATATGTACTGTCTGATTGGAGCGAATCTATGACATCCTGCTGAAGGATTGTCTTTGCTACAGATGGTACATATCCATCTATATAATACTGGGTGTAATTTCCATTGAAAAGGGGCGGCAACATACTATCATAGGGATAGACCATGAAATCTGAGTCATTGGGATAAATATTATAGGTCCTGTTATAAGATAGCATCAATTCAGGCAGGTATGACGGATCTACATAGTTACTGTCAGATAATATCTGATTTATCATAGTGCCACTCATATCATAGTTGCCAGCTATGCCTCCGGTAGCTGCTACGTGCATTAATGTATCCAGATAAGTCTGGATATATTGATGTGCCGCGACTGAAGCGTAAGCTCCCTCCGCTACACCAGCCAGAAACAACTGCTCTGTTGGACTATTGCCTGTCGTGTCTACGAATTCTTTGACAGCGCGTATCATGTCTATGACCGGTGTGGCCTCGCTCTGAAGCTGCAGGAACGGATGCTGCCCGGGCCCGCTGCCCAGACCTATACCATCAGGCATGAGCGAGATATAGCCAAGCGAGCCCGCAGCCATGCCTATGTACCACTGGCTATTGTCACCGTATCTGGATGGTGCGTCAGATTTTCTGATGATATTATTATGCTGGAAACTCAATATCGGCACCTCGCAGGGAGTACCCTGAGGCACCGCCAGCAGGCCTGATGCGGTAGTAGGAACACTGTCCGGGCCATAAGTATTGTAAATAACTTTGTAAAGCTTGACAGTGTAGTTGGTGCCTATAGCACCAATAGCCAGATTGCCAAGCTGGGATCCCAAAATAGATATCATCACAGAATCTACCTGTGGTTTTGTAAATGTATGCTGGTAAGTGACGCTGACTGTGTAAGGCTGCGATTGAGCCATCATAGAAAGAAACAATGCAGAGAAAACAAGGAGACCAAATTTCTTCATTGAAAAGGATTTAATTTTCACGTAAAAGAAAGATAAAAAATTCTCTTTTTGACAAAAAAACATAATCATTAACATTTATATAAGCTCTTGTAACACGAAGTAAAGCAAATAAAAAAGCGAGACCGGTTATGATCTCGCTTTTTCTATAATTTTACTTTCTTGATTATTCAGCATCACCAAAGTGAACTAATATACGACCACAGTGCTCACAGGTGATGATACGGCGCTTAGAGCGTATCTCTGCCTGCCTTTGTGGTGGTATCTTAGCATAGCATCCACCGCATGAGTCACGGAGTACCGCTACTACTGCCAGTCCGTTGCGATAAGCACCACGTATACGGTAGTATGCTTTCAGCAGGCGCTCTTCTACCTTTTTAGCTGCTTTGTCAGATTCTTTCTTGAGCTCCAGTTCTTCTTTTTCCGTCTCAGCTATGATCTTGTCGAGTTCTTTCTTTTTTGTCTTGAGTTCTTTCTCACGAGTAGCGATATTGGTCTCGGTCTCTTCGATCAGGCCTTTCTTTATCTCTATCTTAGCAGTAGCGTCGCCGATCTTTTTCTCAGAGAGCTGTATCTCGAGCTTCTGGAGTTCGATCTCTTTGCTCAGCGCTTCAAACTCACGGTTGTTCTTTACTGAGTTCTGTTGTTTCTCATAGCGGGTGATNNGTCAGTTCCTCATTGAGGTTGGTCAGACGTACGTTAAGGCCAGTGATGACATCTTCGAGTATCTGTACTTCCTCAGGCAACTCGCCTTTGAGGATCTTTATCTTGTCTATTTTTGTATCGATCTGCTGAAGGTTCCAAAGCTGATGCAATCTCTCTTCAACCGATAATTCTTTTTCTTTTGTTGCTGCCATTTCTTAAATATAATTTACAGGATTGGTGTTTACCTTTGATAAAAGGAACGCAAATGTAGGGAATTTTTCGGATAAATGGCGAAATAATAGGTCTCGGGTGTACTGCTCGCTCTCATAGTGGCCCACATCTGCCAGAAGGATATGCCCCTCGGCATCAAAAAATTCATGGTATTTGATGTCTGAAGTGATATAAACATCTGCTTTTGAGGCCATTGCATCAGGCAGTAGGAACCTACCAGAGCCACCACAGACGGCCACCGTTTCGACTGTTTTGCTCAATAATGGCGTATGCTTCACTATCCCTGCCTTTAGTTCTTTTTTGACCTTTTTTAGGAAAGCAAGTTCATCCATTGGTTTTTTGAGACGGCCAATCATACCTGAGCCTACATCCTGTAGAGCATTATCGAGGGAAACAATATCATATGCCACCTCCTCATAGGGATGGGCAGTTTTGAGGGCAGCCACTACCCTGCTCTCTATATTCGCCGGGAATATAACCTCCAGTTTGCCTTCCTCTACCTGCTCACGTTTTCCTTTTTTTCCAATGGTCGGATTCGTCTTTTCATTTCCTTTGAAGGTACCTGTGCCTGTGGTATTAAAACTCGCTTCAGAGTAATTGCCAATGTATCCTGCACCCGCATCGAAGATGGCCTGGCGCACACGGTCATAATCTTTGAGAGGAATGAAAGTATAAAGCTTTTTCAGGAGTCCCTTCTTGGGCGCGAGTATCTTGCAGTCTATTATGCCCAGCTTCTCACAGATCATGGCATTGACACCATTGAACACATTGTCATAATTGGTATGAATAGCATAAATACCGATATCGTGTTTGATGGCCTTCATCACAGTGCGCTCGACATAGTTCTTGCCATTGAGTTTTTTGAGTCCTGAGAAAACGATAGGGTGATGAGCTACGATGAGCTGGCATTTTTCTTTTATCGCTTCATCGACCACGGCTTCCGTGCAGTCGAGTGTAATGAGAACTTTCCTGACAGTCGCATTTTTATCTCCTACTATGAGGCCGCTATTGTCATAGCTCTCCTGATAGGCCAGCGGTGCTATGGATTCGAGAAAGTCGCTTATATCTTTGATCTGCATGGTGAATTAGTATAAAGTAGATAGTATTGAGTAGTTAGACGAATGCAATTCTTGTATTTTGTAAAAGTAAAAATAAAGTGGGTGAAATTGGCTCAGTATGATAGCTATGGCAGCGTTCCCACATATTTACTTTTTATCCCTTTTGTACTTGCGATCTTATCCCAGTATTTTTTATAGCTTTTACGTAAGCCAAGGCTTTCTGTATAATTATAAAAAGCGGGATATGAGTTAGTGACATTATCCAGGTCATATATCACATCTATAGTATCTCCTATATCGATATCTTTATGATGTGTAAGTTCTGCAGTTCCATAATTTACACATCATAAAGA
>PLSN01000055.1 GCA_003165135.1 Bacteroidota bacterium | reverse complement strand
CTATGTACCGATCTAAAGAAAATCAAATGAAACTAGTACTGATCACAAATCCATATGACCTCAAATATGAAACAGACAGGATCAACCTGATGTTTAATGAAGGTCTGGAAGAGCTTCATATCCGCAAGCCGAAGTGTGAAAAAGAAGTAATGATAAAATTCATCAGTCAGATCGATCCGAAATTTCATAACAGACTGGTCCTTCACAACAATTATTCCCTGGTCAATACATTTGACATTCAGAAGATACACCTGAGCCACGACTGGATATTCAACTTTGCCACAAACCTATATCTCAATCAGATCATCCTCGGTGGCAAAAAGATATCTAAAAGTACTACTCTGGTCACCTGCTCATCACTATATAAACCAATAGCCGGTATAAATGAACTCATATTAGGACCGGTTTTTTCGAAGTACTCGGCTAACATCACTAACCAACTAATAAAAACCGAAGCTCTCGAAAAAGCACTGCGCCACAGCAAACTACCCGTCATCGGTCTTGGTGGCGTTTATGCAGAGTCACTGGACTTCTTCGAAAATGTCGGCTTCAAAGGTGTGGCTATGCAAAGCTCTATCTGGAAATCGATGGACCCGGTCAAAGCCTTTGTCGAGATGAGAGATCGCAATAACGCACGTCTGGGTCAGCAACTCAGGATGGCTGTTTAACCCTCATCATCTCACAGTCACTGTCTCTCCCACTTTTACTTTCGTCACTTTTCCCAGTACTATTGCCTGATTGTTTGCTATATGCCCAGCCGGGAAGTTAAAGCATACAGGATAATCGTGTCCCCCTACATGCTCTGCTATTATTTCTTCAGCTGTCTTGCCAAAGGGCACAGCATTGTCTGTCATATCCGTCATCCCTCCTACTATCAATCCTGCGAGATCAGCCAGTTTACCGGAGCGCTTGAGGTTTATCATCATCCGGTCTATGTGGTAGAGCCGCTCATCTATATCTTCGATGAATAGGATCTTTCCCGCTGTATTGAATCCCGACCTGGTACCTGTGACACTGTATAGTATCGAGAGATTGCCACCTATCAGCACGCCCTTTGCCTCACCGGGCCTATTGAGCGGATGCGGCGGCACATCGTATATCACCTCCTCACCGAATAGATGCTGCCTGATACTATCTATCGCCTCAGGCGTATTGCGGTGAAAGAGTCCCGGCACACTCGAATGCAGGGTCTGCACGCCGAGGGTCTGATTGAGGTGTACATGCAGATAGGTCATATCGCTGAAACCCGTGATCCACTTAGGATGGGCCAGAAGCCCAGTCCAGTCTATATCATCTACTATACGCACTGTACCATAGCCTCCGCGTGCGCAGACGATCGCCCTGATGTCGGGGTCATCGACAGCAGTCTGAATGTCCGCTAACCGCTCTGCATCTGTACCTGCATATTGGTTATCCGACAGGCCGATGGTCCTGCCCAGCCGAACCTTCAGCCCCCAGCTCTCGAATGCCTGCACAGCAGGGGCCATGTCCTCGACTGTGACCTTTCGCGCAGTACTAAGGATGATGACCGTATCGCCGGTCTTGAGATATGGGGGACGTAGCAGCATAGCTCAAAAATAGTAATGTTTGTGTACTCATACGATCCACTATTTTCACTTACCCCTAAATCCCCTAAAGGGGAATAAACACTCTTTGCAGAATTGTATCTGTATTAAGCCTCCCTTTAGGGAGGTTGCCTGTCGGCAAAGGCAGGGTTTGGAGGGTAAATCAGCATGTGTTAAAATTTCAGTTATACATATAAAAAATCCATATTTACCAGGTTTACCCCCCTTGTGCCCCAAAAACACTGATCGCTACAAATCAACCATTTGCACATTTACAAAAATATTATATTTATTGATTAATATGCATAATTGAAATTTACTTTGCTTTTATTGATTACTAAATACAAATATAGCAAATAAAAGGCAATACAAAAATTAGATTTAACCACTACTTTTTTGTTTCTTTATACTTAAGAACATCGTACAAATTATCGCATGAAACAAACCTATGTTCTTTTTATAGTTTTACTTTACTCACTATCTTCTTTCGGGGGAACTATATTCAAACATAAACCCACCTTCACCAAGAAAGATATATTTCAAAGCGCTTATTTTCTCAAAAACGTTCCGGGCTTGATAACTGACTATAAGAGTCAACCTATACGTTATTTTGCAGACCATGACGGGGTAAAGGTGTTTCTGACCGATGAGGGAATTGTCTATAAACTTATCTATAGGAATGAAACGGAAAGTAAGGAACCGCAGGAGCAAAAACGAGACCATACACAAAAGAAAACAAGAGAGGAGATAGTCCATCCTGTAACTCTCAGTTATGTGACTGTACATTGGATCGGTGCCAATCCACACCCAGTTATTGAGGCTGAGAATAAAAACAAGGGCTACTATACCTTTCTGGCGGGCTTAGTAGATAAAAAATTACATTCCATAGTGACAGATGGCTATGCCAAGGTCATTTATCATGACTTATATCCCGGTATAGATGTAGAATATAGTTTTCCTGAAAAGGGCGGTATGAAATATAATTTCATAATACATCCGGGTGCAGATATAGGCAATATAAAAATGGAATATGAAGGCGCTATAGAAAATCTTAATAAAGACAATGAGGGCAGTATCATCGTTCATACAGCCACAGGCGATTTGATAGAGCATACTCCTGTATCCTATACATCAGCAGATGGCAACGATGTTGCATCTTCTTATGAAGTTCACAATAATATAATCACCTTCTCGCTACCTGACGGTTATGACCATAGCCAAACGTTGATCATCGACCCATGGGTTACTGTGCTGACACAACTGACCATACACAATCTTGGGTCGGCAGTAGATTATGATGCAGCAGGAGACTTATATGTTTATGGAGCGGGATCTACAAGTTCGAATGACCTTACTGACTATCAAAAAATGGCAAAATATGATGCGAATGGTAATTTCCTATGGGTTTTCATGGGGTCTGTACCAGCGGCTGGCTGGAATACTGTGGCAGGGATGCCAGTCAATTATCTCTCCAATATCAAAGTAGACAAGGCTACTAATAAAGTATATGTAGGGCAAGCCAGCAATAACTTCGGGGTTCAGGCTATAAGGCTAACCTCTGCCGGAGTGTATGATAATTTTATAACGGTTATGAGTACAAATTTCACTGAAATATGGTCATTTGTAGATAACTGTGCTACAGGGTCTATTGTTATCCTCGGAGGTAGCACCAATACCAATCGCAGTATTGGGATTATTGATACGGTGTCAGGGGTTATTACCAGCAGTTGCATTACCCCTTTCAGCACAGATGATCAGGATATAGTAACTGGTGCGTATGATGCGTACGGAAATCTATATGTCATAATGGCTTCCTTCACTACGCTTGGAGTGAACAATACAATATACCGAGCTAATACTGGATATAATGGTTATGTCTGGACGATGCCGTCTGTATATAATTCATTTACTCAAATAATGAATCTCCCAGCATTCGATGTTAATCGAAGTTCTAATAACTTCAATGGCTTTGCTGCCAATGCATCGTATCTATATTACTATGACGGGTATAATTTGGAAGCCTTGGACTTGACAAATGGAAATGTGGTGGGTACGCCGACTTCAATAGCCGGGTATGTACCTTTAGGCCAGGGAGGTATCGTAGCGGATTACTGCAATCATATTTATCTTGGTGGTCAAGGAGTAATAAAGACCTTCACTTTTGATGGAAATACCTTTACGGCTGGTGCAGATATTGCACTAGGGACAGGCTTTTCTACTGATGCGGTAAATGATATTAAGTATGATCCCTCAAATAATCTCCTTTATGTGGCAGGTTCTCAGGTTGTGGGTACATATGTAGCTCCATATAACGACACCTGTACTTTGACTAATATATTTACGGCGGTAGTCACTCCCATCTGCAATGAAGCTTTTGTGCAGGTCGTACCTGTTAGTGGATTAGCAAATCCAGCTATTGCATATGTATGGGAGGATAGCACAGGGACTATAATCAGACAGACTCTACCTGACACTGTCCTTACAGACACACTCACTAGTATAAATGTCGGGAAATATACCGTGCAAATTCAGATCAATCTAAATTGTAGTGGCATTATTATCACAGATAGTTTTACGATTCTTTGCAATAATCTATTACATACGCCGGATACGACTATATGTGCTGGTCAATCTGTAACCTTATCAGCTATGGGCATACCTAGCGGGGGTACATATAGTTGGGTGCCGAATGGCACGGTGGATTCATTCATTACTGTCTCACCCACGGCAAATACCACTTATGTCGTCACTTATACCCCTTTATCAGGGCTACCTATTACCGATAGCATTCATGTTACTGTCAATCATTTTACTTTGAATGACGTTATTGATAGTCCATTCTGTGTCGGGCAGACATCTGTCATTAATCTTTTCCCAGACCTTTTATTTGCTGCGGATTCACCGATTATATATCTTGATAATGGCCAGAATGTTTCAGCATCATATAATGCTTTATCAGGCAC
>PLSN01000365.1 GCA_003165135.1 Bacteroidota bacterium | reverse complement strand
TTTATTGGGCTGATAACTTCAAATGGCTCGTGTTCGTATCTTCTAACGTTTTTCCACCTTGATATACTCCAGATTGTCATTGATCTTGAAATCAGTTTCGGCAGATAGGGTGACAGTCCTGGTCTGAATGTCATTGCTAACAGGGATCCATTCGGTCTTGCCGCCATCGGTAGTGATCTTTATCGGCACCTTAAAGTCCTTCACATCTGTCTGCCAGAAGTATATCAGTTCATACTTTTTACCTTTTTGCTTCTTTAGGGTATAGACCAGCTTAGGGATAGCTGGGTATTTTAGATATTGATAGAAAATTGGCTTAAGGTCCTTGCCGCTTTTCTGACAGAAATAATTCACTATGTCATCACCATTGATGGTTTTAAATTTGAATGCTGTATCGCAGGTGCCTTTGATGATCTGCCACCAGAGCGCATCATTATTTACCACTGTGCGTAGCGTATTGAGCATCAGCGAACCTTTGCTGTACATATCACCGCTGCCTTCTTTATTTACGCCGAGATATTGCCCCTGTATTGGTTCTCTGTTGCCTATAGTTGGTTTTTTTGCATTGATATAGAGCTGTGCGGTATCATATCCGTACATCGCCTCGACATAGATGGACTCGGTGTAGGTACAGAAGCCCTCATGTATCCACATGTCTGCCATATCTGCAGCGCTCACACTATTTCCCCACCACTCGTGTCCAGATTCGTGTATGATGATATAGTCAAAGTCCAGCCCTATGCGTGAGTAGTCCATGCCATCATATCCTGTGCGATAGTGATTGCCGTAGGCGATAGCGCCCTGATGCTCCATGCCGAGATAGCTGGTCTCCACCAGTCTATATCCGTCACGCCAGAAGGGGTATTTGCCGAGGTACTTCTCATATATTTTCATCATCGGTTTGACCTGCTTGAATTGCTCCTCGGCCTTGTCGAGATTATATGACAGCACATCGTAGTTTAGTTTCAGCTTCTCGCCATCTGCCGCCACATACTCATCTTCGAAGTGTACATAGTCGCCGATATTAAGCGACACGTCGTAGGTGTTTATTGGATATGTAACGAGATAAGTGAATGTACTCCACTGGCCGGAATCCTTTTGCCCCAAGTCCTGCCCGTTGGCGACGCACTTTAGGCCTTTGGGGACTGTGGCTATGATACGGATGCCCTTATCAGGTTCGTCGCCGAGATGGTCCTTGCAGGGCCACCAGCTCGATGCGCCGAGGCCCTCGCATGCCACTCCGACCCACATTTTGCCGTTCTTATCATGCCTCCATACGAATCCTCCATCCCATGGCGCCCGCTTGGCCTTGTTCGGTGTGCCGTGATATTTCACGAGGATACTGCCCTCTGTACCTAGGGGTATAGCCGGCATGAGCGCCACGAAGACCGCCCCAAACTCACGGGTGTAGTAGAGTTTTTTGCCTTCGTAGCTGATATTATCTATCTCAAAACTGTCATTCAGGTCTATTTGCATGACGTTGATACTGGTCAGTGCCTTAAAAAAGATCTCGCTACTGCCGCTGATGCTCTTGGTCACTGTGTCTACTTTGACTTTGAGCTCATAGAAGGTCACATCATAGCAGGTACGCTCCGGACGCAGGCTGCCGCGCAAGGTATCTGCACGGGTAAAGGCCTTTTTGGGCTCCAATAACTGTGAAAACAGGCTATTGACCGAAAATAGGACCAGAATACCTACGAGACAGGCTTTTTTGGGAAATGAATTCAAATACATCAGATACATTTGCTGCCAAAAATAAATATATTGTTCTGATAAACGTCTAAAAGAAAGCAATGTGCAAATTTATCAATATGCCAATGTGCCAATAAAGACACGATGCCCGTAAATCAACAATCATAAGTCAAAAATCATAAATAATAATGAGAAGCCTTGTCCCTTATTTGATAATAGTCATATTGATAGCGTGTGAGTACTATATGTACCAATGCGTCAAAACCCTATTCCCACCACGTCAGGGCGAAAGGATCAATGGTATCCTGATCGGCTACCTCATTTTTGATGT
Source organism: Bacteroidota bacterium (assembly GCA_003165135.1). Classification (GTDB taxonomy): domain Bacteria; phylum Bacteroidota; class Bacteroidia; order Chitinophagales; family LD1; genus UBA1941. The sequence continues at coordinate 843 of PLSN01000365.1, read as the reverse complement.
ACTACTCTACGTATTCTTTTTCTCCTACAGGATATTCGGTATACATGGTGGACACAAAATATTCTTCAGCACGATCACGTCTCTGCTGGCATTGCTTCTTATTACTAAGATCATTGTTTTTCTTTTTCTATTTATCGGTGATATTTATCGTTTGATCAGGTATCTGATCGCGATGCTGGCCGCTACTGCACCCGCAGCGAAACCCGAAGGCGCTATGACACGCTCCTCATTCCTTGCCAAAGCCGCACTCGCTACAGCTGCGATACCCGTATTCAGCCTGATATATGGCGTGGTGGTGAATGCTTACAACTACCAGTTTCGCAAGGTCACTATCAAGTTTCCCAATCTGCCGGATGCATTTGATGGTTTCCGATTCATACAGCTTTCTGATATACACTCGGGCAGTTTCACCCGCTCAGAGCCATTGGTACATGCGGTAGAGGCTATCAATAAAATGGATGCGGACATAATTCTTTTCACCGGTGATCTGGTGAATAATGTCGCAGAAGAGATGGTACCATACAAAGAAATATTCTCGAAGCTGAGAGCAAAGCATGGAGTGCTATCCACCACAGGCAATCATGATTATGGTGATTATTCTCACTGGGACTCACCGGAAGAAAAGAAGGCCAATTTCANNGGGACCTACTGATGAATGAGAACCGTATATTGGAGCGTAATGGACAGAAGATAGCTGTCATTGGTATCGAAAACTGGGGACATGCGCTACACTTTCCTAAATATGGTAAACTGGATATAGCATACAAAGGCACAGAAAATATTCCTTTCAAAATACTCATGAGCCATGACCCCTCTCACTGGGATGCGGAAGTAAGGCCAAAA
>PLSN01000184.1 GCA_003165135.1 Bacteroidota bacterium | reverse complement strand
GGCACGCAGGCCAGCGTCAAGGCGATGGACCCGCGCGAACTCATCGAGTGCGGCACGCAAATCATTCTCGGCAATACTTATCATCTATATCTTCGCCCCGGATTGGGAGTATTGGAAAATGCAGGCGGTCTGCATAAATTTATTGGTTGGGATAGGCCTATATTGACCGACAGCGGCGGCTATCAGGTATACTCACTGTCAGACATCCGTAAGATAAAAGAAGAAGGTGCTGAGTTTCGGAGTCATATAGATGGCTCTAAACACATTTTTACTCCTGAGAACGTCATCGATACCCAGCGAAAGATCGGTGCTGACATCATAATGGCTTTTGATGAGTGTACGCCCTATCCATGTGAGTATGATTATGCCAAAAAATCAATGGGCATGACCCATAGATGGCTGGACAGATGCATTACGAGATATAATGAGACTTCTGGCTTATATGGCTATGAGCAGACATTCTTTCCCATCGTCCAGGGCTCCACTTACAAAGATCTCCGTAAACAGTCTGCTGAGTATATCGCGTCAAAAGGTATGGAGGGCAATGCCATCGGAGGCCTGAGCGTAGGTGAGCCTGATGAGGATATGTATGAAATGACTGAACTGGTCTGCGACATTCTGCCGAAAGATAAACCTCGCTATCTGATGGGTGTGGGCACACCAGCTAATATATTGGAAGCTATTTCTCTGGGCATTGACATGTTTGACTGTGTGATGCCGACCCGTAATGCTCGTAATGGTATGCTTTTTACGACACAAGGCATCATCAATATCCGCAATGAGAAATTCAAGAATGATTTCAGCCCGATAGATGAGCATGGGGCATGCGACGTGAGCAGGACACATACCAAGGCATACCTACGTCACCTGATGCACTCAGGTGAGATGCTCGGCGCTATGATATCATCTGTCAATAACCTGAGTTTCTACCTATGGTTGGTCGGCGAGGCGAGAACACATATCATAGCTGGAGATTTTGCAGCTTGGAAGAAAACAACTTTAGACAAAGTAATGACAAGATTGTAAATTGAAGAAGATCGACTGGTACATATTAAAGAAGTTTCTGGGCACATTTGTGTTCATTATGCTGCTGCTGATACTCATCACTGTAGTGATTGACTTGTCTGAGAAAATAGATAATTTCCTTGATGGTACAGCCTCATGGAAGGAAATTGTGCTCTCATATTACCTCAGCTTCATTCCTTATATCGTGGCTATGCTCGCCCCGTTTTTCGTACTGGTCTCTGTGATATTCTTTACTTCACAGTTGGCTGACAGGTCGGAGATCATCGCTATACTCAATAGCGGTACGAGCTATTACAGATTTCTTTGGCCATATTTTGTCGGTGCGGTAATACTTGGCGGAGGATTATGGTATTCTAATAATTACCTCGTCCCTGCATCCAATAAGCGACGGCTTGCCTTTGAAAACAAGTACGTCAATAAGTTTACCAACAACCTGGCCTATAATTTTCACCGGCAGATCCGACCCGGCATGTTTATGTATGTGGAAAACTACCGACCGGTAGACGCGGTAGGATTTAAATTTTCAATAGATAAGTTTGAAAATGGGAAAATGACCTTCAAGCTGAGAAGTGATAAAATAGAATGGGATAAGAAAATAAATAAATGGCATGTCTATAATTATTATACCAGGGAGATGCATCCCACCGGTGATGTAATCAGAACAGGACAAGAGTTTGACTCTGCATATAATTTTACTCCTGAGAGCTTTTCTATTACCAGTGACAGAAAAGATGAAATGACCACGCCACATCTCGCAGATTATATTGACCGCATGAAGAAGGCAGGATCAAACGATATTGAGTTCTATGAAGTGGAGCTATACAGGCGAACATCGGGTGCATTCAGCGTTTTTATCATGACCTTGATAGGAGTGAGCCTTGCTTCCCGTAAACTACGGGGAGGGCTAGGCTGGCATCTGGTACTCGGTATTGCTATTTGCTCCGTATTTGAGATCATCAATAAATTTTCGATCACTTTTTCAACCAACTCGTCCCTGCCGCCGGTAATAGGTGTTTGGATCCCCAATGTGATATTTATTTTTGTGGCGATTTATCTGACAGTGAAAGCGCCGAAGTGAAAAGTGTCTTTGCTGAGTTGAAGGGAATATCTATATTTCCACTCGTTTCCAATGGCTACTTACGACAATATATCCCGTTATATACACATCAGCAATCAAGGCATCATGCTTAATAATGATGTGATCTATCGACCTGATAATAAGTTGGGGTCAGAGCTTCTGGTCGATGCATTTAAAACTTTGGGTTTGAATTATCCTAAATTCTATAAAATGGATAATCTCTGTAAACTGGCAGTTCTGGCTACAGAGTTATTGCTCCGAAATACAGATTTTGCAGGAAAATACAAACCCGAAGATATAGCGGTGATTGTCTCCACTGCCAACTCAAGTCTGGATACCGACCGGAGGTACTGGGACAGCGTCGTGGCTGGTGCACCGAGTCCTTCATTGTTCGTTTATACACTGCCAAATGTCATGCTCGGTGAGATATGCATTCGCTGGGGTATCAAAGGCGAGAATACCTGCCTGGCATCAGAGCAGTTTGATGCAGCATTTCAGACCGATTATGTCAATTCGCTGCTTGATCTGGGCAATGCAGAAGTGTGTATTTCCGGATGGGCTGACTATCTCAATGGCGAAATGGAAGCCTTTTTTATGTTGGTTGAAAAAAATCTCACATCTTTGGAGAAACATAATCCCAAAACAGTACAAAAACTATACGACAGGAAATGGAAGAATTAATGAAGACACTGAAGGTGCAGATAGTGGAGCAACTCAATCTGCAGCAGATCAAACCTGAAGACATAGGAGATGACCAGCCGCTATTCGTCGAGGGACTGGCGCTCGACTCTATCGATGCTCTGGAACTGATAGTGCTGCTCCAGCAGAAGTATGGCATTAAACTCGCCAATCCAGCTGACGGCCCTCAGATATTCAAGACCGTACGTAATATCGCTCAGTATATCACTGACAACAGACCGAAATAAATTGACCGGAGATTTCTGTTATTTTATAAAATGAAGTCACCTATTTACATCGCAGGCCTCGGTCTCATCTCTGCCATAGGAGATAGTGTTGCTCAGACTTTGGAC
>PLSN01000074.1 GCA_003165135.1 Bacteroidota bacterium | reverse complement strand
GTGGCAGACCTGATCAAGAAACGCGCAGATGCCAAGCTCGACAAAGACAATATCCTCTTTCAGGGATTGATCAGTTATGGTGGCTATGGGGGTAAGAATCCTTTCAATGATGTACTGAGCAATGAAGAGCTGAAAAATATAAAGGCGGAGGACCTCGTGACAATCATCAAGTCACTGCATGAATACAAGCACAAGATATTCTACTACGGACAGAATGACCTCGACAAGGTCACGGCATCTCTTGACAAGCTCCACCTCGTGGCAGATGCCCCTAAGGACTATCCAGTGGCGACCAAGTATCCCGAGCTGACCACCGAGACCCAGGTATACTATACTACCTATCCGATGAAGCAGGCGGAGATCATCATGTTCTCATGGGATGATATGTATGACAAAACCCTCGTGCCCCAGCTGTCGATGTTCAATGAATACTATGGCGGCAATATGTCATCCGTATTATTCCAGGAGATACGTGAGAAACAGGCCCTGGCATATTCTGTCTTCGGGCAGTATCGCCAACCCTCTAAAAAAGACGAGCACTTCCAGATCATCGCTTATGTAGGTGCACAGGCAGACAAAATGCCGACAGCGATCAGTGAAGTTTCCAAACTGCTCAATGACCTTCCCGAGGCGCAAAAGAACTTTGACCTGTCCAAGCAGTCCCTGCTGAAAAACCTCGAGAGTGACTGGATCACACGCGATCAGATATACTGGGCATACCAGCGCGCTCAAAGGCGCGGTCTCGACTACGATATGCGAAAGGATGTATATGCACAGGCGCAAACGATGACAATGAAAGATGTACATGACTTCTTTGACAAGCATGTCAAGGGCAAGAAATATGTCTATCTGGTCATGGGTGGCAAGGGTGACCTCGACCTCAAAGCCCTCGCCAAACTCGGTCCTGTCAAAGAGCTGTCGCTGGAGCAGATATTCGGATATTAATTAGTTGCCAGTTGGCGGTTGTCTGTTGTCAGGAATACAATTGAGATAAAATTCATAGCCCGCGGTGTATATTGCGGGCTATTTTTTTGCCTCAAAATCAAAAATATCTTTCCGCAGAAAAGTTCTTATTTTTAATAAAATAATTCTATCGTGAAGCAATATTTGACACTGGTTTTAGCCCTATGTATTTCTTTTTCCTATGCTCAGGAAACGAAACTGATCAAAGGTGTCCTGCCTGTGGCCAAGCGCATCAAGCTTTCAGATCACGCAGCACAGGACTGGCATGTCAATATCCAAAGCATACATGAGTCACCGAAGCATACCACTGATCTGACAGAAAAGAAAGCAATGCTTGCTGCAATGCGCCGCAAACATGAAGCTGAGTCCGGCAAACATAATGGTGCCGTACCTCAGGTGCCTCTGATATCAGATACTTTCGCGGGCAATGGCACTCAGCCTGCTACTCCCCCTGACAATACTATGGCTATCTCCAATGCCGGTGTGGTAGTGAGTTGCGTGAATACGCAGATCATGGTCTTTGATTCAACAGGCAATCAGCTGATGTCAAGTTCTCTCTCCAATTTTGCGAACCAGTTGGGTTTTTACAATGCCATCAGTGACCCGCGTGTCATCTATGATCCTGTGCAGGATGCCTTTATCGTGCTGTTCTTTTCGGGATCATCGAGTGCGAATTCCAAGATCATTGTGGCCTTTTCGGAGTCCAATGACCCGACATCTTACTGGAGTTTTTACGTCCTGTCCGGCAATCTGCTTAATGATACCACATGGTCTGACTATCCCGTCGTGTCAGTCACGCAGAATGATTTTTTTGTAACCTTCAATCATCTTCAGAATGGCGACTATTTCCCGCATGGATTCCGCTACTCTGTGATATGGCAAATAGATAAGCAGAGCGGCTACAATGCCGACACGATCAGGTATAACTACTGGCATCAGGTGAGCTACGGAGGTGTACCGGTCTGGAATATTGCGACAGTGCAGGGCGGCTCCACACTGTCGGGGCCTAATGCGTATTTTCTCTCTGTGCGACCATCTGACCTGACCAATGATTCGATATTCCTTCATCAGATCAGCAACTCCTATCTCTCAGGTACTGCGCAGCTCACCACTACTCTGCTCAGGACATCGACACCATATGGACTCTCGCCTGATGCGCCACAGGTAGACGGGCAATATCTCGCTACCAATGACGCCCGGATCCTCTCCGCCATGATAGAGAATGATAAGATACAATATGTTGAAAACTCTATCGACCCCGCGTACGCATCTGCGGGTGTGTATATAGGTTCAATCTCCAATGTATCAACTGCGCCTGTCGCCACAGGGCAGATCATCGGCTATGATACCATCGGTCTGGGCTATCCGTCTATCGCATATATAGGCAATGGTGCGAATGATGACCGCGCCATCGTGACATGCTCCTACCTGCCAGCTCATGGATACCCTGGTACGGCTGCGATCTATCTGGATAACACAGGTACACCTTCTGACCTACTGGTCATCAAGCAGGGACAGTCGCCTGTAGATGTTCTCGTTGATACTATCGAGCGATGGGGAGATTATACTACTATTCAGAAGCGATATAATGTACCCAACA
>PLSN01000309.1 GCA_003165135.1 Bacteroidota bacterium | reverse complement strand
TGTATCGCTGGAGGATGAATTGATGCGTCTCTTCGGTTCTGAGCGTATTGCTAAGGTCATGGACCGCTTCGGATATGAAGAAGGTGAAGTGATACAGCATAGCATGATCACTAAATCTATCGAACGCGCACAGAAGAAAGTTGAAGAAAATAACTTTGGTATACGTAAGCGTCTCCTCGAGTATGATGACGTCATGAATAAACAACGTCAGGTAGTATATGGCAAACGTAAACATGCATTGTTTGGCGAAAGGCTGGCATTGGATATTCAAAACTCGTTCTATGATCTGGCAGATGAGATCGTGACCCAGCATGTCGAGTCAAAGGACTTTACCAATTTCAAACTGGAAGTGATCCGTTACTTCTCAGTGGATACTGCTATCACCGAAGATGCATTTATCGGAGGCAAGATCGATAATCTCACAGACCAGCTTTTCGAAGAAGTAATGCAGTCATATCAGCGCAAAAAAGATTTCATCCTGACCAATGCGCTGCCTGTTCTCAAAGGGCTCTATATGGAGCGCGGCGAACAAATACAAAATGTTGCTATCCCATTCTCAGATGCTAAGAGAGGAATTAATATACTAGTACCGCTCGAGGAAACAGTAAAGAATGAAGGCAAAGATTTGATGATGTATTTCGAAAAGAATGTGGCACTGGCTCTGATAGATGATGCATGGAAAGATCACCTGCGCTTCATGGATGATCTCAAGCAGGAAGTTCAGACCGCAGGCTACGAGCAGAAAGACCCGCTCGTGATATATAAGATAGAATCCTTCAATCTTTTTAAGGGCCTCATCAGCAGCATCAATAAAGACATCGCTTCATTCCTTTTCAAGGGCATGATACCGATCTCCGAACCTCAGCAGGTCAAGGCAGCAAAAGAGCAGCACACCAGCTTCAAAGGCTTGAAAGAATCGCGTACCGATATCACTAGCGGCCCATCGCAAGGCCAGGGACAGGCGCCACAGGCAGACCAGCCCGCTAAAAAACCTGAGCCAATTCGTGTAGGCGAAAAAACAGGCAGAAATGATCCATGCCCTTGTGGTAGTGGAAAGAAGTACAAAAATTGTCACGGTAAAGAGGAATAAGCCAATGTGCTAATTCGGCAATTTGAAAATTTGAAAATGCAATGCAAATCATAGCCTCATATTTATGGGTTTAGATATATTGCATCACAAATAGCCAAACGATGCTTGACAGGAAAACCTTTATACTTAATACAGCACTGATAGCTAGTGCGCTTGCTGTAGATCGTAGTTTTATTTTCTCAACAAATAAATATGAAAGCCATCGGCCACCATTGGCGAAGAGAAAGTTCGGCAGCAAGGCAATAGATGCTGAGATAGAAAAGGTCAAAGCACAGATAGCTGACCCTGAGCTGGCGTGGCTGTTTGAAAATTGTTTCCCTAATACACTCGATACCACCATCACTCACTTCGGTGAGCTGAAGGGCAAGGCTGATACATTTGTCATCACAGGAGATATAGATGCCATGTGGCTTCGAGACTCCTCAGCGCAGATGTATCCATATGTTCCTTTTGTCAATCAGGATGCTGAACTCAAGAAACTGGTACTGGGAGTAATAAACCGCCATGCACGATCAGTGCTCATCGACGCATATGCCAATGCTTTCAACTATGATGCTTCTAAGAAAAGTGAATGGTATAGCGACAATACAGACATGAAGATGGAGTTGCATGAGCGTAAGTGGGAGATCGATTCACTCTGTTATGTGATCAGGTTAGCCTACAAATACTGGAAAGTAAGTGGGGATACTTCTGTATTTGATGCAGAGTGGACAGATGCTATGAAGACAATAGTGAAAACATTCAGGGACCAGCAAAGAAAGAATGGGCAAGGCCCTTATCACTTTCAGAGAGGAATATTGCCGACCAGAGACAATCTGAGTAATGGCGGCTATGGCGCTACAGCTAAGCCTGTCGGGCTTATATACTCTATGTTTCGGCCATCAGATGATGCTACGACATATCCTTTCCTGATACCATCCAATTTCTTTGCCGTGGTTTCGCTGAGACAACTGGCGGAGATTTGTTCTGCAATCAAAAATGAAATCCTGGCCGCTGATTGTACGAGTCTGTCAGATGAAGTACTCAAAGCCATCAAAGAACATGCAATCTATCATCACCCAAAGCATGGTGATATCTATGCCTATGAAGTGGACGGCCTTGGTAACAGGCTCATTATTGACGAGCCCAACATGCCAAATCTGCTTAGCTTAACATACTTCGGAGCAGTAGACAAAACTGATCCGGTCTATCAGAACACAAGAAGGTTTGCTCTGAGCGACAGCAATCCATATTTCTATAAGGGTAAATATGCCGAAGGCGTCGGTAGCGACCATACACCAAAGAACTATATCTGGCATCTAAGTCTGATAGCACGGGCACTCACTAGTGATGATGATAAGGAGATAAAATATTGCCTCGATACGATCAAAGTCACACATGCCGACACAGGATTTATGCACGAGGGCTTTAGCGTCAATAACCCATCGAAATTCACCCGCAAATGGTTCGCATGGGCGAATACATTATTTGGAGAATTGGTATTAAAGGTAGCTCACGAAAGGCCGCAATTATTGAAAGCATAATATGTTTTTCTCATTACTCAATACCCAATTCTCATTACTGATTCTCATGACTAAAAGCTATTATTGTAAACAATGTGTGGTATAGTAGGATATTATTCTAAGTCCCCGGTCGATCTCAGAGGCCCCTTGGACAATGCATTAAAAGCTCTCAATAAACGCGGGCCTGATAAGCAGGTGTCGCAGATATTGTCCCCGAAGGTAGGTTTTGGACATGCACGCCTGTCTATCATCGATACGTCTGACCATGCTACTCAGCCCATGACAGATGAGACCGGCAGGTACACGATCATCTTCAATGGCGAAATATTCAACTTCCTTGATCTGAAGAATACTTTTTTCAGTGATAGAATATTTCACTCTACATCTGATACGG
>PLSN01000044.1 GCA_003165135.1 Bacteroidota bacterium | reverse complement strand
AAAGCCTGGCCCTCGTTTTCGCAGCAGCCATCATTTCTTTCGGTTCTTTCGCACAAGCTTCAACTACTAAGCCAGCTGACAAACCAGCAGCAAAGGCAGTTGGAAAAACTACAACTACTAACAAGACCGCCGCTAAGAAAGCTGACGTAAAGAAAACTGACGCTAAAGCTGCTCCTGCCGCTAAGAAGTAATTCCCGGCTAAGCAAGATCATAAATAGGTCCCGGTCCATTCATTTGGCCGGGACCTGTTTTTTATACCTTATGCGTTGGCTACCAGCCAGNNCTGCACCAGAAACTCATTGATCACAGTCTCTCCTACCGTACCCGTCTTGGCCTGCCGCTCTATCGACTCTGCCATATCAGAGAGCCTGTCATAGCCGCAGCTATGCAGCTCTGAGTGCAGTTTATGTGCCTGCTGGTACACCCGCTCGGTGTCGCTGCTGCGCAGGTTTGGCACTGCATCACCGAGTGTCCGGCGTAGCAATTTCAGCAGCTTTTCCGTTTCTTTGTGGTCAAATTGAAACGTGTGGCTCAGGTGCTGTATCACCATATCAAGCGCTTTAGTTTGCATAGTCCGCTATTTTTTGTAATTTAAATATCGGAAAAATTATCAAATGGCGAAAATTTCTGTGGCTGTCATCGAGGATTCAGATCTGGTACGCGAACTCACGATCAGGACCATAGGCATGTCCGAAGACTTTGAAGTATCGCATGTCTACTCCAATGCTGAAGATGCTGTATCCTTCATGCACCAGAACCCGCCGCAGATCGCTCTCATGGACATCCACCTGCCGGGCATGACCGGCATAAAGTGTATTCTGCAGCTCCGTGATGCCTGCCCCGCCACACAGTTTATGATGTTTACTGTGAGCGAAGAGGACGATGATATATTTGATGCGCTGCGGGCGGGCGCTACCGGCTACCTGCTCAAGGGACAAGCCCCCGAGGTGCTCCTCACTGCGCTGCGCGACCTGCATGAGGGCGGATCTCCCATGTCTGCCAGTATCGCACGCCGCGTCGTGTCTGTGTTTCGCCATCCCGCAGGTACTGTGCGGCAGTCTGCAGCCGCTGAGCTGACCGACAGAGAGCAGGACCTGCTCCAGCTCCTCAGCACCGGCCTGAGCAATAAAGAGATCGCTGACCGGCTTTTCATATCATACGATACGGTCAAAAAACACATCAATAATATCTACCGCAAACTGCACGTCCAGAACAGGGCGGAAGCGATCAACAAGGCCTTTCGCAAATAAGCAATAACATTTATTTCTGATAAAACAATAACCCTACAGGGTGATTTTTGTTTCCTGAAACAAGCTCATATTTGCAATTATAAGGATACAACAGATTCATCCACTTATCATTTGTGTCCACCTAAAATGCAATTTTCTATTTAAACGTGTAGCGGTGTAGTTCCCCCAGACTACGCCGTTTTTATTTTATATACCCAGCTATCCTCCATCTTCAAGCAAAAGCGGCATACCGTCAAGTCGTCAAAGAACTACCTGTGTTATTAATGCAAATTTAGCAAAATATACGCATAGTAAGAAATGCCGGATACGCTCCTGCTATTGTTCTAACTGGCAAAGTGAGCAATATCAACGTCCATCGGTCGAAAAGAAAATGCAGGCAGGCTTGAAACCATTGCCGGTACTGGCATAGGGCCGGAACCGCAGGATTGGTTTTCGAATTGGTTTTCGCAATAATAAAAAAAGACCGCCACTACTGGGTTTCGTCCTCGCACGAAAATCAATTATCGGGCTAAATATTTTGTTATAGCAATGATATCAACGGATCGGTGACACCGGCGACCAATGGAAAAACAAATTTTATCTTGGCGTATGCACGTCGATGTAGGGACAGGTCGCGACCTGTCATCTGCGGTACCATTTAGCCCCGCCTTCGCTCGCGTCCCGCGAGTGTCAGCTATCAATAGGCTTCCAGCCGCTGCAGTCGCTCAGTTTCACCGAGTGACCATATATTATTTGTGGTTAAGCCACAGGATATATTTATGTTACTCGGCACAGCCGAGCAACTGTGGAATAAGTGCTATGCGGAGACGTCACGACTAATAACATTTCTTAAGCCAGAATAGCTTTTTTATTAAATCTTATAGAGATACATCAGCTTTCGCTCCGCTTTCGATCTGATTTGGGTATATAATTGGCAAAATCGCATTATGCAAAAATGTACCGCGAAAAGTCGAATACATCACACCACGGGTTGTAGATAACGATATAGCATTTAATGTGTCTAATAATATTTTTGGAATATCATATTTACCATTATTGGCCAACTTAATAACTTCTTCAAAATTAAGTATTTCAAAAATACAGCTAGTGGAAACTCCTCCTAAAATAATTTTTGTATCCTCACTTTGAATTGAAATATTTACAACAATAAATAACAACCTATTGATGGGATCTACTTTGACTTCCATATTAATACGAAATCCAAATGCATTTAATTGCTGAATGCTTGGATCAGTTGGAACATTTAAAGAAGTACTTAATAATTCGATCCCTTTAAATTGCATTTGTACATTAGGTGCTGATTTTGCCTTTTTAGCCATTATGTATTCTTGATTTTTGTTTACTAAAATTGTAATTTACTGGCACTAGATTTATGGGTGCATATTCCCTTGGTTTATAGTTATAATATTGATTGGTTACAAGAGCGGTGGCTGGGATTTCCATTTTTCGCGATGGTGCATGGACAATTATTTCGGGTGTTTTATAAACAACCTGAATTTCCCGAGAGCCAAATAATGCACTTAAAGGAATACCAAATGATTGAGCGATTTCTGTTAATGTGTCAATTGTTAAATTTTGGGTCCCACTTAACCATTTAGTTATTTCTGATGGTTTTTTGTCAACCTTTTCTGCAAATTGGGACTTAGTCCACCCTTTGGATATCATTAGCCCTTCTATCCGAGCAGATAATTCCATCTTATTTTTAGTTTTATCCATTTGAAGAGGTGTAATTTGACTAAGCAAATTTCCAATCTGAATGCTTTTATACTTCCTTGGTTTCATGTTGTTTATTTTTAAAATTCTATATCTCCCGAATCAATCTTTTTTTGAATATCCTGAGCATAATGAATCATTTTTTTTGCAGACTTGGATAATATCAAATCGTCTTGCCAAGCTCTAACACGCTTCTCACCTCCTCCTCCCAATATCAATATATCCATTCCAAATCTAATACAGTAAAGCCTCAATTTCCTGTCGGGATTATCATATAGAGCGCAAACCCCATCGCCTGGCTTGCCTTCGTTGTGTTTAAAATAAGAGTGCCGAGCCCCTACATTACGCCCTATTTGATATAGTCTGCTTATGATATCGTCTATTTCATCTTTAAATTTTGCTTCGTTTTCCTCAATAAATTGTTCAAATAGAGTTACTTCCGAATCGTCTTCAATTATGGAATAGACTCTTGCTTGCCTTCCACTAAACTCCACCATTTCAACAATTTCATAATTCACTTTGGGACATTGAGGGTTTTAATTGGTAAACGTATTTCGAAAAATAATGTTTTACTTTTAAGTAAATTTTGGACTGCAAAGATATCAATAAAAGAGTATTTTTTTACTTTTAAGTAAAATATCAGTAGATACTCCCGCTGATCAGATGTTGTTTATTGACAAACAATACATTAAATACTTGAAAGTTGGCCACCTTTCCTACCGGCAGGCAGGGCGACCAACAACTATGCTGCACCTAACCCCATCATTTGTCCTCTGATATGATCACCATCTTATAGTAATAAGTCAGATTAGGCCGTGCGCCATAAAACCGTATCTCGATATGGCCGGGCAGATAATTATAAGACACCAGAGGGCCCACTTCGGAAGGAAAAGTATAGGGCAGCGGCCACCATCCGCCACCACTCGTGCCTAAGAGATAAACCATGACAGTGCCATTGTCAAAGACATCCTTGGTAATAGTTGAATCATAATAGTTGAAACTCATGGCCGCNNCTGAATTTTACAACCTTCATACTCTGGCCGGCGTATGTGGCTATGGTTACAACCATGAGTAGCAATAGAAGAGTGATCCTGTTATTCATTTATCATGAAATTTGGTTAAAAAATATTTTCGTTTTCTCTTTGACGCAAGTAAACGCCAAAATCCACAAAATATTTCCCGAAAACAAATACCCTTGTCCGGCTCCAAAATATTTTTGCAAATAAATTTTGTGTAACCAAACGGTTTCATATATATTTGTAACCGATAAGTTACACGATACAAAATGAAACAATGAGAAGAGATGTTTTTCAGGCTATAGCAGACCCCACACGCAGAGAGATCATCGACATGGTCGCCCGTCAGTCACTCAACCTCAACTCTGTGGCGGAGCGCTTTGACGTGAGCAGGCCTGCCATATCCAAGCACATCAAGATACTCACAGAGTGCGGCCTCATCGAGATCAGGCAGCAGGGCCGCGAACGCTTCTGCGAAGCGCGGCTGGACAAGCTCAGCGAAGTATCGGACTGGGTGGCTGAATACAAAAAATTCTGGGAGTCAAAACTGGACTCACTCGAAATATATCTGAAGGAATTACAAACCAAAAATAAAAAAAATGTCAGCAGGAAAAGAAAACCCAAGTGACCGCTCACTCACGGTCACACGACTGCTCAATGCCCCGCTATCTCTGGTCTGGGATGTATGGAGCCGCCCCGAACATATCACGCAGTGGTGGGGGCCGACGGGCTTCACCGATACCAACCACGAGATGGACTTCAGTCCGGGCGGATACTGGCGGCATACGATGCATGGCCCCGACGGCACGGACTATCCTAATGAAGCACGATTCAAGGAAATAGTCAAACATGAGCGCATAGTATATCAGCACTTCAAGCCGGACTTTACGGCCACAGTAGAGTTTACCGCAGAGGGTACCAGGACGCATATCAGATGGACAATGCTTTTTGAATCCAAAGAAGTGTTCGAGATGGTCGTGAGCCAGCATAAGGCAGACAAGGGCCTGGTGCAAAACGTCGACAAAATGGAGGCATACCTGCGCAGCGACAGGATAGTGCGCAAAGAACTCACCATCACACGCACCATCGATGCCCCGCTATCGCTCGTGTGGCAGGCATGGACAGATGAGAAACAGCTCGCCCAGTGGTGGGGACCGAAGGGCTTTATCAATCCGGTGTGCGAGTGGCAGGCACAGGCGAATGGCAAGATATACATAGAGATGAAGGCACCTGACGGGACGATATATCCGATGGATGGGGTGATTTGTGAGGTGACAAAAACCAAGGAACTTGTTTTCACCTGCGGTGCACTCGATGCCAATGGCGAAAGGTTATTTGATATACTCAATACGATCACATTCCATGAAGAAAACGGAAAGACAAATATCCTGCTGCATTTCATCGTATCCAATATAAAACCCGAAGGCGAGCGCTATATAGCAGGTCAGGAAATGGGCTGGAACATGAG